>DAOWHI010000078.1 GCA_030641505.1 Gemmatimonadota bacterium
TGGCTCGATGGCGAGACGATCGTCAAGGCGATCCCCGAGATCGGATACCTCCATCGCTGCTTCGAGAAGATGAGCGAGATCCATCGATGGCAGGAGGTGTTTCCGTACACGGATCGCCTCAACTACATGGAGCCGTTTCTAAACAATGTCGGATACGCGTTGGCGGTCGAGAAGATGCTCGGGATCGAGATCCCAAAGCGCGCGCAACGAATCCGGGTCATTCTCGGCGAGTTTTCGCGGGTCATGGATCACCTCGTGTGCGTGGGCGCGAATCTCGTCGACTTGGGAGCGCTGACGAATTTCTGGTACACCTTCCGCGGACGCGAGGAGATCTACTCACTCCTCGAGCACGTCTCGGGAGCACGGCTGATGATGTCGTATGCGCGTATTGGAGGCCTCATGCGCGACGTTCACGACACGTTCGAGGAAGAAGTTCGGGCGCTGCTCGAATCGCTGCCCCGTTATATCGACGACGTTGACAAGCTGATTACCAACAATCGCATCTTCATCGATCGCGCCCGAGGGATTCACGCGACTACGCCCGAGGACGCGATCGATTGGGGTTGGACCGGACCCTGCTTGCGCGCGACCGGCGTCCCGTACGACGTGCGGAAGATGCACCCGTACCACGATTACGATCAGTTCGACTGGCAAGTTCCCGTCGGGACGAACGGTGATGTGTACGATCGGTACCTCGTGCGCATGGAAGAGATGCGCCAGAGCTTGAAGATCATCGAGCAGGCGCTCGATGATCTGCCGGACGGCCCCGTGAATGTCGACGACTGGGGAATCTCGATGCCTCCGAAGGATCGCGTGTACAACACGATCGAGGGAATGGTCGCGCATTTCAAGCTGACGTTCGAGGGCATCCAGGTTCCGCCGGGCGAGGTTTACTCCTACACCGAGGCCGGGAACGGCGAGCTCGGGTTCTACATCGTTTCCGATGGCGAGGGAAAGCCCTACCGGGTCCACTGTCGCGCGCCGTGCTTCGCGATCTATCAGAATATCGGGCCGACCCTGGAGGGGCACATGCTCGCCGACATCGTCGCCATCATGGGATCGCTCAACGTTATCGCCGGTGAGCTCGATCGGTAGCGACGTAGCCGCCGCCGTCACGCTCAGCGCTGAAGCGACGCGCCGGATCGACGAGATCGTCGCCCGGTACCCGACGCCACGTGCGGCGATGCTACCCGTTCTATGGATCGTGCAAGGCGAGCTGGGGTGGATTGCTCCCGAAGTGATGGAGTGGGTTGGGAACCGCCTCAACTGCTCGGCCGCCAGCGTGGAAGCGGTGGTTGGCTTCTACACGATGTTCGACGCGGCGCCAGTCGGGAAGTACAAGCTTCAAGTGTGTCGCACCTTGTCGTGCGAGCTGATGGGCGCCCGCAAAGTGATCGACCACTTGCGTGAGCGGTTGGAGATCGAGCCCGGCGACACGACCGAGGACCAGATGTTCACGCTTCAAGAGGTTGAATGTCTCGGATCGTGCGGGACGGGCCCGTTACTGCAATGCAACTTCCGGTACCACGAGAACCTGACGCCCGAACGAGTTGACGCGTTGCTCGATGAATTGCGTGGTTCAGAACCCACCGATGACGTGACCCCGATCATCCACGAGCGACCGAGCCGCGATGCGTATCGCGAGATGTTTCCGGCAACCAGTCGATGAGCGCACCCAAGATCCTCATGCAGCGCGGGCTCGATCATCCCGGGAAGAGCCACACGCTGGAGACGTACGAGGCGACCGGCGGATACCGGGCGGTGAGGAAAGCCCTCGACATGGACCCACTTGCGATTCAGCAGGAGGTCAAGACGTCGGGGCTCAGGGGACGCGGTGGAGCCGGTTTCCCAGCCGGCATGAAGTGGGGGTTTACCCCGCGTGACTCCGAAAAGCCAAAGTACGTGGTGTGCAACTCCGACGAGTCGGAGCCCGGCACCTTCAAGGATCGGTGGCTCCTCGAGAACGACCCCCACACGGTGATCGAGGGGATCATGATCGCGGCGATCGCGATCGACTGTCACCTCGCGTTCAACTACGTCCGCGGCGAGTACTCGTACCAGGGGCAGTGCTTCCAAAAGGCGGTCGACGAGGCGTACGCGAAGGGATACTTGGGCAAAGGGATCCTCGGCTCCGACTACGATCTCGATCTGGTCGTCCACTACGGTGCCGGCGCGTACATCGCCGGTGAGGAGACGGGCCTCCTCGAGTCACTAGAGGGGAGAAAGGCGATGCCCCGTAACAAACCGCCATTCCCGGCGGTCGAGGGGCTCTTCTGGTGCCCGACGGTGATCAACAACACGGAGACCCTGGCCGCCGTCCCGTGGATCATCGAGAACGGCGGTGACGCGTACGCTCAGTACGGCACCGAGAAGTCGAAGGGAACCAAGATGTGGTCGTGCAGCGGGCCGATCAATACGCCCGGCGTCTACGAGGTCGAGTTCGGCGTCGAAATGATGGGGTTCGTCGAGGAGTACTGTGGCGGATTGATGGAGGGTGTCGGTCTCAAGGGGATCGTCCCCGGCGGATCGTCGGTGCCGGTGATGAAGCCCGAGCAATGTCAGGGTGCGCGCATGGACTACGAGGGGCTGCTCGAACGCGGGAGCCTCGTCGGGTCGGGCGGCTTCATCGTGATCGGCGACAATGTCTCTGCGGTCGACTGTCTACTCAATCTGGCGCACTTCTACGCCCACGAGTCATGCGGCCAATGCACGCCCTGCCGCGAGGGGTGCGGCTGGATCGAGCAACTCGTTGGGGAGATTCGAAACGGGAACGGCCGGCAGGCGAATCTGACGAAAGTGCTCGAGTTGGCTGACGCGATGGCGGGCAAGACGATCTGTGCCCTGGCCGATGCGATGGCCTGGCCGGCGGTCGCGTTCATCAAGAACTACCCCGAGGATTTTGCGAAGCTGTGCGCGGGGGGTGTCGATCTGGAAGCCCTCGGCGAGGCGGTTTCGCGCCACGACCACATTCTCCCACGCGCCTCGTGACGGGCTCGAAGCGAGTGATATAGCGATGCGTCGCAACGTCGGAGCCGAAAAAAATACCGCCACCGGTGGGACCCGGGATCGCGAAGCGGTCGACCTGGCCGTAATCCTGCCGCCGGGATCGCTGCGGAAAGCGGTCGAGCCGCACCCTGCGGCCGAACCTGTCACCGACGCGCTGTCGGTCACGGTCGACGGTGTCGAGGTTCGCGTGCCGGCCGGCTCGACGATCTTCCAGGCCGCCGAAGCGGCGGGATATACGCCGCCCCATTTCTGCTACCACCGCGATCTCTCGGTACCGGCGAACTGTCGGATGTGTTTGTGCGAGGTCGAGGGGCAGGGGAAGCTCCAGACATCATGCTCGATCTCAGTGGCCGACGGCATGGTCGTCAAGTTCGACACGCCGCGCGTCGTGGAAGCCGTAGAGGGTGTCCTCGAGTTCGAGTTCAAGAACCACCCACTCGACTGCCCGGTTTGCGATCAGGTGGGCGAGTGCTACCTGCAGCGGTACTACCTCGAGGTTGGGAAATACGAACCGCTGCCGATGAATCGGATTCGAAAACTGAAGGTTGTCGACCTCGGACCGATCACAATGGATGCCGAGCGGTGTGTCCTGTGCTCGCGGTGCGTACGGTTCGGCGAGGAGGTTACAGGGAGCGCCGATTTCGTGATCGCGAACCGGTCGGACCACTCGGAGATAAAGACCTTTGACGACCGCCCAATCGAAACCGATTACGCGCTGAATTACGCCGACATCTGTCCAGTAGGAGCATTGACGTCGAACGACTTTCGGTTCCGGAAACGGGTCTACTACCTGCACACCGTCAAGTCGATCTGTCCCGGCTGCTCGACCGGGTGCAACGTCTACGCCGAGCAGTCGGAGGACGCGTTGTATCGCTACCGGCCGCGGTACAACGATAACGTCAATGACTCGTGGATGTGTGATCCAGGTCGGACCTCGTCGAACGCACTGGCCGACACGACTGACCGGATCGTGGCCCCGATGGCGCGGGTGAATGGCGCGCTCGTCGAGGTCGAGTGGGACGCAGCGATCGCGCAAGCCACAGACGCGATCAAGCGGACGGGGGGCGAGATCGCGGTCATCGCCCACCCCGATCTGTCAAACGAGGACTTGCATCAATTGCGTGCGCTCGTATCGCACGCGGGGGGCCGGATCGACTTCCGGGTCGCCGATTCGTGGCAACAGATCGACGAGCTGGTGGACAACGTCCTGATTCGCCGCGACCCCTACCCCAATACGCGCGGTGCGCTCGAGGTTCTCGGGGTCGCCGACAGCGCGCAGAGCAGCGTGCCGACAATCCTCGCGGATGTCGCCGCCGGGAAGACGCGCGGTCTCGTCGTGTGCGGGTGGGACCTGGGGGCGCTCGGTGAGCCCGGCCGCGAGGCGGTGAAGACGGCAGACTGGGTGTGGTTTGTCGGGCCACGTCGAGTCGACACGCTCGATCATGCCGACCTCGTTCTCCCGACCGCGGTGCACGTCGAGCGCGAGGGTACGTTCACAAACCACGCCGGCCGTGTGCAGCGGTTCTGGCAGAGCGTGTCGCTGTACGCCGAGAGCCGCCCGGCGTGGCGCGTTTTCGGGGATATCGATGCTGCGTTGTCAGGGAACGCCACGCCGCGCACCGCGTTGGAAGCGTTCGATCGTTTGGCGGCCGAGGTCGCCTCGTTCTCTGGCCTTTCGTACGCTGCTGTCGGAGATCAAGGATCGTGGCTTCGTGGTTGGGAGAAAGAGACGATGCCACCAGTCGGAATTCACGCCATGCCGGGTGTCAGGCGCCCGAGTCCGGAGTAGCGATGGACTGGACCGGGGTCGGGATCTCTATTCTCAAGGCGTCTGTGGTGTTTTTCATGGTATTGAGCGCGGTACCGGTGCTGGTCTGGGCCGAGCGCCGCGGCAGCGCGTTCATCCAACATCGGTTGGGCCCCAACCGCGTCAACATCGCCGGGATCACGCTGTTCGGGCTGGTCCAGCCGTTGGCCGACGTGGTCAAGTTCCTGTGGAAGGAAGAGTACGTCCCGGCTCACGCCAATCGGGCGTTCTACCTACTCGCGCCAGTCATGTTCTTGGTGCCGGCGGCGATGGCGTTCGCTGTCGTTCCGTTGGCAGATACGCTCGTGCTCGATGGGCGGACGATCCACATGCAGGTCGCCAATCT
Organism: Gemmatimonadota bacterium; assembly: GCA_030641505.1. GTDB lineage: Bacteria > Gemmatimonadota > Gemmatimonadetes > JACCXV01 > JAHWKZ01 > CAMYLR01. The sequence continues at coordinate 5,160 of DAOWHI010000078.1, forward strand.
GAACATCGGTATCCTGTACGTCTTCGCGTTGGGGTCGTTGTCGGTGTACGGCATCGTGATAGCGGGTTGGGCGTCGAACAACAAGTACGCGTTCTTAGGCGGTATCCGATCGAGCGCGCAGATGATCTCCTACGAGTTGGCGCTGAGTTTATCAGTGGTCGGGATTCTCATGATCTACGGCGCGATCCAGCTGGGTGAGATCGTCCACGGACAGGGCGAGCTCCTGTTTGGGGTCATCCCGAAGTGGGGGGTTGTCACACAGCCGCTGGCCTTCGTTCTGTTTACGATAGCCGTGTTCGCCGAAGCGAACCGGTTGCCATTCGACCTCCCGGAAGCGGAGAACGAGTTGGTGGCCGGGTATCACGCCGAGTACTCGGCGATGAAGTTCGCGCTGTTCTTCATGGCTGAATACATGGCGATGGTCACCGGGGCGATGTTGATCGTGACGCTGTTCTTCGGTGGTTGGCAGATTCCGTGGGTGTCGAGCGAGGCGCTGCGCGCGGCCGTCGGACCGATCCCGGCGGTATTGCTTCAGCTGGGTTCTTTCACCGCCAAGCTGGGCTTCTTCTTATGGTTGTTCATCTGGGTGCGTTGGACGCTGCCGCGGTTTCGTTACGATCAGTTGATGGATCTTGGTTGGAAGATCGTACTGCCACTTGCGCTGGCGAACGTCTTCGTGACTGCGCTCGTTCTCTACTTCGGTCGGGGGCTCCTTTCATGAGTTGGACACCGGATACGATCGACCCGAAGGACGTCGTCGTCGTGAGCGGCGACGAGACCGCCGTCGGCACGAACCCCGATGAGTGGTGGAAGCAGTTCTATTTGCCGGCCGTTGCCGGTGGACTCGCGGTGACGCTTCGGAACATGATCCGAAATCTCCTCAACCGGAAGGGTATGCCGACGATCGAGTATCCGGAAGAGCGACGCGACTACGGTGATCGCTTCCGCGGACGGCATCGGTTGATGCAGCGAGAAGACGGCAGTCCCAAATGTGTGGCCTGCCAGATGTGCAGCACCGTGTGTCCCGCCGATTGCATCAGTATTGATGGGGCCGAACATCCGGATCCGAAAATCGAAAAATATCCGGAGACTTTCGTCATCGACTTGTTGCGCTGTGTGTACTGTGGTCTTTGCGAAGAGGCCTGCCCTTGCGATGCCATTCGCATGGATACGGGCATTTACGAAA
>DAOWHI010000141.1 GCA_030641505.1 Gemmatimonadota bacterium
AAAAAAGGGGTCCGTTACAGGGTATCCAACAGCCGCTGGAGCGTGCGGTGGAGCTGTTGCTGCCCCTGGATCCCGAGCGTTGCTGTGACCCGGTGGCGCAATCGGGTCGCGCCATCGGTCAGAACCTGCTCGAGATCTCTTGCGCGGCGGGTCAAATATAGCCGTCGCACGCGATGGTCCGAAGAATCTTCTTCGAGCCTGACCAGGCCATCCTTCACCAGTCCACGTACGATCGTCGTCATCGACGATTTGGCGAGCCCTGCTCGTTGGCCGACTTCGCTGATCGGCAGCCCATCCTGCTCGAACAGCGGCCACAGGACCTGGCAGGTAGTAGGAGAAACCTCGGGGAAGCCGGCCGCACGACACCCCTCCACGAGCCGTTCCTGCCATCGCGACGCGCCGCAAGTCATAAGCTCACCCAGATTGATCGGCTCGGTGCTCACGCCAAACGTGTACGCCCGCATGCTATTGGCTGTCAACCCGGAGCGCGTGTGCCACCCACCACTCGAGCGCAGCCAAGATCGGCGGATTCGCAGCCGGCAACGGAAGCGCCCGATATTCGTCCGGCTTCACCCAACGCGGACCGGGACCGGACGCGGTTGGTTCCGATGAGGGCCGGCCCCTGGTCAGCGTGCAACCGTAGGCGTACAAGGTCGTCCGCCGATCCGGATAGGCATGGCTTAGTGCGACCAGCAAACCACTGACCTCGACCGCCAGTCCGGCTTCCTCAGCGATCTCGCGCACCAGCGCCATTGCGTGCGTTTCACCCGGCTCGACGCGACCGCCCGGAAGCTCCCACAACCCCTCCATCGCTGGATCGCCGACTCGTTGCTGGATGAGCATCCGCCCATCGCACAGCACAACGCCGACCACGATGCATTCGCTTTTGTTGACCCGATCCACATCGCCGACTATACATCGGGTGCGGCTCGATTTCCTGCCACCTTCCCCATTCGAGCGAGGTCTAATGGAGCTGAGGTGCCCCCAATGTGGGACGGTCTACGACGTCTCACAGTACTCTGCCGGTCACGCGTTCACTTGCCAATGTGGGCGAACGCTCGAGATCCCGGCGGCGACACCAAACCCCGTACAGCCGATGATGTCTGCAAGTACACATGGATCCCATTCGTGATCTTCATCCTGCTGTTTGGCTTGTACATCGTGTTTGTGCTCGGGATCAGTATGATCAGCGAGGCGGGAGGGTTCTGATGGCCCTCGAGCGTCCATCGATCGTCTACCTGCCGCGGTCACTGAGACCGCGCGCGGCGCTGGTCGTCTCGCTCACCGTGCACTTGCTTCCGGCAGGCTGACCATGGCGGCGTGGATAGACATGATCGATGAGGACGATGCCGAGGGGCAGCTGTCCGAGATCTACCGTCGGTTGGCGGGCCGCGGCGGCACGGTCGACCACATCCTGAAGATCCACGGGCTCAATCCCGAGTCGTTGACCGGCCATTACGACTTCTACAAGACGATCATGCGCGGTCGTTCGCCGTTGAGCCGCGCCCAGCGCGAGATGATCGCGGTCGTCGTATCCGCGGCCAACAACTGCCACTATTGACTGATCCACCACGGGGAGGGTCTCCGTAGGCTGACGCGCGACGACAAGCTGGTGTCTCAGCTCTCACACGACTACCGACAGGCTGAGTTGAGCCCCGCCGATCGCGCGATGCTCGACTACGCGGTCAAGCTGACCCGCGAACCCGAGGCGATGAAGGCGGCCGATGTCGATGCGCTTCGGTCGGCCGGCTTTGACGACACCGCGATCCTGGACATCGCCCAGGTAACTGCCTATTTCGCATTCGTCAACCGATTGGCGGATGGGCTCGGGGTGGAGCTCGAACCGTACTGGGAGGACGACGAGCGATACCCTGGAGTGACGCCAAAGGCATGATGCCGACGACCTTGGCAAACGACTAGCCCCCGTCCACCGCCTCCTCGCTCCACTCGCCGGTTTCCGATAGAAACGACCACTTTATGACTCACATGGCACAATTGGTGCATAGGTTTTCCGTCTCCGATGGGAATCGCGCCGCTCCTCCTCATCGCGCTCCTGGCTGGCCAGGATGCCTCGATGCCAACCGACATTGCGGCCGTCGCCGACACTATGGATTCGAAGCAACTCGTCGCCGTTCTTCAGCTGCGGCGTGAGAATTTGCCACACTTCGTGCGCGGTGAGATCTACCCAGTGGCTCTCCTGGAAGGTGACTCGCTTACGGATGTCGTGACGTTCGGGGTCCACCCGTTTACCGGTGCCGACGAGTTCACGTCTAACCGCGAAACACCACTGACCGCAATCCGCGATTTCACCATCTATCATCATGGTAACGTGATCGGTGCGTTCAGCGTGAACGACATAGAGACCGCCGTGTACAGCTGCAGTCCGGTGCGGGTCGGCACGGGCAACCTGAGCTTGCCCGACAAGTACATCCGATTTG
>DAOWHI010000001.1 GCA_030641505.1 Gemmatimonadota bacterium
CATCCAGCTCCGAGAACACGTCGTCGAGGAGCAAGATCGGACGGTGCCCTCTTTCGTTCTCCAGCAGTTCGGCCTCGGCGAGCCGAAGGGCGATCGCGGCCGTCCGCTGCTCTCCCTGCGACCCAAACTGCGCTAGCCGTCGGCCCTCTAGACTGGCAACGAGCTCATCACGATGCGGACCGACCGTGGTCCAGCCCTGGCGCTGATCCCGCTCACGGCTCTCGGTGAGAGCCTCTCGCCAGCTGGTAGCCACGCTCTCGGCGTCCGACATGGCGTCGGCGGGAACCGGAACCGAAGGCCGATACTCGAGCTCATACCCCAACCGCCCATTAGGTCCCGCCACATGGGCACCGACATCCGCGAATCGGTGCGCCAACTGCCCCGCGATCGCCGCTCGCGCGAGGACGATCGGCAGGCCGGTATCGATCAGCGTCTCGTCCCATGACGCAAGCTCGGGCCCGGCAACCGGAGGCCAGGTCCGCAGCAGCTCGTTGCGCTGTCTCAGCGCCCGTTCATACACCGGTAGCGCCCGCGCGTACCGTCGCGACGTTGAAGTCAACAAACCGTCGAGATATCGCCGACGCTGGTCCGGCGCACCACCGATAATCGCCAGATCGGCCGGGGCCAGGAGCACAGCGAGCACGGAACCGGCCGCGTCCGCCGGGCTAGCGATCGCCTGCCCGTCGAGCGAGACCCGTCGTGTCCGGCGATCGGCTGCTACCGCCACCATCCGGCTTTGGCCCGCTCCACAAACCACCCGTCCTTCGACCCGAAAATGCTCGGCACCAAAGGCGATCGAGTCCACGTGTTTCGTACCGCGGAATGACCGGAAGCGGGCGAGGTAGTGGATCGCCTCGAGAAAATTGCTCTTCCCCTGCCCGTTGGAACCCACCAAAACAGCTCCGGCGGGGGACACCTCGAGGGTCACGGAAGCCAGATTTCGGAAGTGGTCGAGACCGACCTCAGTCAGCCGCACCAGGCGGCTCCATCACGGTTACCCTGAAACACCCTTAAAATTAGCTCTCGTAAGGACTTCGGGCAATACGTGACGAGCGATTATTCCTGCAGCCGGAGGGGCATCACGAGACACAAATAGGTGTCTTGATCTTCACCCGTCGGACGCAAGATCGCGGCCCTTTCGGGGGCCTTGAAGGTGATCTCGACTTCGTCGGTATCGACGTAGCGAAGGACTTCTAGCAGGTAGTTTGCATTGAATCCGATATCGATGGGATCACCCTCGTATGTGATCGGAATCTCATCGCTAGCCTCGCCCACATCCGGCGTCGAGACGTGGAATCGCATCGTATCTTCATCGAGTGACAGGCGAACACGATGTGTCTGATCGCTCGCCATCACCGCCATTCTCCGAAGCGCCGCCATGAGCCGCTCCTTGTCGGCGCGCGCGAGCTTGTCGTTGTCCACCGGAATGACTTGCTCGTAGTTCGGGTATGGCCCTTCGATGAGCCGGCTGAAAACAACACCGCGATCGCCCTTGAAACCGATTTGCCGATCATCCATCGCGATCTTCAACTCATCATCGGGCGCGAAGATCCGCCCGACTTGAGCCAGGGCTTTTGGTGCGATGATTACACTCTTCGAGGCGCCACCGTTGCCATTGGACGTCGACATGATGTACCGAGCGAGCCGATGACCGTTTGTAGCCACCATCTGCATCTTTTCATCTTGAAGCTCCCAAAGAACACCATTCAGGATCGGTCGCGTATCCTCGGTCGACGCCGCAAAGCGCGTATGTGCCGCTAGTTTTTCGACCGTCCCCGCCGTGACCATAAGACCGGTGTCGAATTCCAGGTCTGGAAAACTCGGAAAATCATCGGCAGGTAGCCCATGAACCTTGAAGTGGCTGCTCTCACACTCGATGGTGACGTGCTCATTTTTTCCTTTGACTCGCACCGGGCTAGCCGGCAACGCCCTAATCATGTCGGTCAACTTCTTTGCCGGCAGGGTTAACGTTCCAGGCTTATCAACGCTGGCAGCAATACTCATGGTAACCGAGATATCAAGATCAGTCGCTGAAACTTGCAGCGTGTCACTATCCGCCACGAGCATCAAATTGCCTATGATTGGAAGCGGTGTCCGGGTCGGAACGATATTCGAAACCGCGCTTAGTGTATCCAAAAATTCTGCTTGACCAATAGTAAACTGCATGCTGCTACCTCCGACCGATTGCGATTATCCCCAAGTAGATTCTTTTCTTGTTCTACTTTGAACTAGAATAAGTAGTAGAAATAGGGACCGCTAACTTGTGGAAACACACGTTGCTATGGGTTCAAACCTCAAATAGAATAAGGTGTTTGACGGTTATCATTCTTGACTTACCGATCTGATCGGGATGTGGATAGTATCGTAGCGAATGGGGAAGCCCATAGGAATTCAAGATAGCCCACAGACAATCCCCATGCTTCCCACTGGCGTTCCAACATCACTTAAGATGCGATCCGGTCGCGTAGTTGTTCGATCCGCATGCGAATAGTTCGACTGTCCTTGATCTCGTTCTCGACCTTGTCGCAGGCATGAATGACTGTCGTGTGGTCTCGCCCGCCAAACGCTTGACCAATCTCGACTAGTGGAAGATCGGTAAGCTGACGACAGAGAAGCATCGCAATCTGTCTCGGGACAGTGAGGGTCTTGGTTCGCTTTCGAGACTTTAGTCCCTCGACAGTGACGCCATACTCGGTGGCAACTTCAGTCTGAATACGATCGACCGTTACACGAACGGTTTCCGTTGTCAGGATGTTCTTTAGCACTTCCTCGGCAAGCTCGATCGAGATATCGGAGCCGTTGAGGCTCGAGTGTGCCATCAACCGAATCAGCGAGCCCTCTAGCTGACGAACGTTTGACTTCACGTTCTTGGCGATGAATAAGAGCACATCTTGAGGAATCTCAAGGCTGCTTCGGTCCGCTTTGTGTTGTAGGATCGCGATCCGGGTTTCGAGATTGGGTGGTTGAATATCGACCACGAGACCCCATTCGAAACGTGAGACCAAACGTTCCTCAAGCGTTGGAATCTCTTTTGGCGGCCGATCGCTGGTCACGACGATTTGCTTGTGAGCGTCGTAGAGCGCATTGAAAGTGTGAAAAAACTCCTCCTGCGTGGCGTCCTTTCCCTGCAGAAACTGGACGTCGTCGATGAGCAAGAGGTCCATTTTTCGGTACTTCTTGCGGAAATCGACCGTCTTTCCGAACTGCAGAGCCTCGATCATCTGATTCATGAATGTTTCAGCCGAGAGGTAGCAAACCCGCTCCACTCTCTCGAACGCTAGGGTGGTGTTTCCGATCGCCTGCATGAGGTGGGTCTTGCCGAGTCCGACTCCGCCGTAGATGAACAACGGGTTGTAGGTTTGAGCGGGTTTCTCGGCCACCGCGAGCGACGCCGCATGGGCCCACTGGTTGGAGTTGCCTACCACGAACGTGTCAAACGTATAACGGGGGTTGAGCGGTAACCCCAGGTTGACCGATCCGCGGGACGGCTTTACGCCGATTCTGCGATCGCTCAGCCGACCGCCATCCGTGGGCCGTAATCGATCCGCGACCTGGCCAGCGGCTTCTTCCTCGAGCGACTTGAAGGACATCTTGAGCTGGCGGTCGAAGAGCGACCCCGCGATCTGGGAAAGCACACCTCCGTATTGACCGCCGATGTAATCGACAGCGAACTGGTTCTTTACGATGACTAGAAGCTCGTCACCGGATAGAGCCACCGCCTCGCTGGGCTCAAACCATGTTCGGAAGGTCTGAGGGTTGATGACCTTGGAGGCCTGGCCGAGTATCTGAGACCAGACTTCAGGCGCGGTGAGTTCGCTCGACTGCAACGTCTCCGCTCAGCTGGAATTGGAAGGTATGTATGAAACAACAATTGCCGCGGCGTCGAGAGGAATTTCATAGTAGCCGGGAGCATGTCGAGTGTCAACCGGAATGCGAAAAAAACTTTTGGCGTTGGAGTTTCTGTTGACGCTCTCGGACAGCCATCTATATTTCCTGGCCGTTTTCACGATTCATCGCGACCGCCTATGCGGTTGCCATTTCGAGGCGAATTCTCATGAAGCGAACGTATCAGCCAAGCCGCAGAAAGCGTCGCAACAAGCACGGTTTTCGCGCCCGCATGAAGTCGCGAAACGGTCGCAAGATCCTGGCCCGGCGGCGCCGGAGGGGTCGCGCCAAGCTCAGCGTTTCAGCGGAGTTCGGCCGGAAGCGGCGCTAGGCAGGGTCAAGAATCCTTCACAGCGTGGGGAACTTGGTGGGCCAGATCCCGCGGGGTCGTCGGATTACCACGCGTGGCGAGATTCTGTCGTTGCTGGGAGGCCGGCGCGTGCGAGGCGAGGCGCTGGAGTTGTTCTGGCGGCCGGCTACCGAGGATCGTCCCCGCGGGACGTGTATCACCCCGAAATTCGGGCACACCGCCGTTCAGCGGAACCGTCTGCGGCGTCGGCTCAAGGAGTTGATGCGGGCCAGCGTGCTCGCCGCTCCGTTGGCGCGAGACTACCTCGTCCGCGCTCGGCCAGCGGCCTATGAGCTCGATTTCGAGGGGTTGGAGGCGGCGTTGATGGAGCTGGTCGAGGATATCGGAGAGCAACCGTGAAGTCGTTGGTAGTATTGCCGATACGGGCTTATCAAGCGCTGTCGGCGTGGACGCCGGCGTCGTGTCGTTACCATCCGACCTGCTCAGCGTACGCGATTGAAGCGATCGAAATCCATGGCGTCGCCCGGGGCAGCTGGCTGGCAGCGCGCCGGTTGATCAGGTGTCATCCGTGGCGGCCCGGCGGGGTCGACCCGGTGCCCCCGCGTTGCAACGAAAAGAGCCACCGGTGAACGACCAACGACGAGTCCTGCTGGCGTTTGTGCTGATGGCCGTGGTGTTGGCCTTTTCCCAGTGGTGGTACTCTCGGCTGACACCGCCTGAGGAGGCCTCCCCGGCGGAAGAGGCACCGGCCGAAGCGGTCGCGCCCACACCGCCGCCGATCGAGGCTCAGGCGCCCCCGACATTGCCGGCGCCGCCCACGGCGATCGATAACGAATTGTTGGCCGGCCAACCGCCCCCGACGTTAGTGATCGTTGAGACGCCCCTGTATCGCGCGGTGATCGACCCTCTGGGCGGCGCGATGAAGGCGATCGAGCTTAGCCGGTACCCCTCCTTCACCGGGCCGGGGCCGGTCCAGCTGGTTCCTGAGGCGGCGAGCTTCCTGCTTCGGGTAGCGGATCTGGGCACGGATCGTCTAGCGTTCAGCGATTACCGATTTGCGGTCAGCGATACGCTCATCCGGCTGGCTGCCGGTGACCCCCCGAGGGACCTGACCCTCCAGTACCGATCGGGGGAACGCGCCCTGACTCAGACCTACCGCTTCGACCCGTCCGGATACGTGATCGATTACGAGCTGGATTTTGACTCCCGGTCCGACGGGGTCTTGGTCACGAGCCTTGGCCCGAGGTTGGAGTCGAACGAGAAGAACCGGCGCGACGACTATGGGCAACTGCGGGCGGTGGCACGGGTCGACGGGGAGATCGTTAGCCGGCAGGCAAAGGAGGTCGACGAGGGCGAGGCGCTCGCACTGGCTGGCGATGTCGATTGGGCGGGGATTCGGAATAAGTACTTCCTGGCCGTCCTGATGGCGGCCTCCGAGACCGAGCCGCTGAGCGCGGCGACCATGGGGGGGAATGCCAACGACAGCTTGCCCCGGGTCGACGTGGCGGTGGGGGCGGCGATCCGGGATGGGCGGGCAAGCTATCGGTTGTATCTGGGGCCGCAGGAGTACCAGCGGTTGTCACGGCTCAACGAGGGCCTGGACGACGTGAACCAGTACGGGTGGTCCTGGATCCGCTGGATGATCACACCGTTTGCCAAGCTGTGCGTGATGATCATGCTCTGGCTGCATCAGTTCATCCCCAGTTACGGCCTTGTCCTGATGGTGTTTGCGCTGTTGGTCCGGGTGATTACCTGGCCGTTGACGAGCAAGTCCTATCGCTCGATCAGGGCGATGCAGGGGCTCCAACCCGAGCTCCAGCGGATCCGGGAGCAGTACAAGGCAGACCCGCAGAAGATGCAGCGAGAGACGATGGCGCTCTATAAGGAGAAGAAGGTCAACCCGTTGGGCGGCTGCTTGCCAAACTTGATCCCGATGCCAATTCTGTTCGCGCTGTTCTTCGTGTTCCAAGCGACGATCGAGTTTCGGGGCCAACCATTTTTGTGGTTAGGGGACCTCTCTCAACCGGATCCGCTATACATCCTGCCGGTCTTCATGGGGGCCACGATCTACGCCTCGTCGAAGATGACCACGACCGACCCGAAGATGGCCGCAATGACATACGTGATGCCGATCGTGCTGACTTTCGTATTCCTTAACCTGGCGGCAGGGCTGGTGCTTTACTACGCCCTTTCTAATTTGCTAACATTTGTACAGCAATGGTGGTTAAAGCATAGCATGGGTCACATGGATGGTGAAGCAGCGGACGCGGCGGTGGGGTGAAGTTGCGTCGAGACCGCGCCGGGGACAGATTGGTTTTGGAGATGGGCAAGCTGCCCTGCAATAAAGGGATAGTACGATATCGAACGATCCCGGCGGGCCGCCAAAAAGATGGCGCCCGGACGGAACGCCGGTGAGTCGCACCACAAACGACCGGCCATCGAGCGCTGAGCAAGCGCGAGCCCGGTTGGAGGAGGCGCTCGATCGGGCATTCGCGGACGATCCGCCCCTGACCAGGGCCGATACGCGAGCGGATGTTTCACGTGAAACGTCATCCGTGGTGGCCAAAG
>DAOWHI010000073.1 GCA_030641505.1 Gemmatimonadota bacterium
ATCAACCAAACCAATCCGCTTGGCGCGGTTACCCGAAACCAAGCGGCTGGTCAGGATCAGCGGCAGTGCCTGCTGAAGCCCTATCAGTCGCGGCGCGCGTTGCGTACCGCCCCAAGCCGGGATGATGCCGAGCTGGACCTCTGGAAACCCCAGTTGGGTTGCGCGATCGTCGGTTGCGACACGGAACGAGCACGCCAATGCAAACTCGAGCCCACCGCCGACACAGGCGCCATGGATCGCGGCAACCGTCGGCACAGAGACGTCGGCTACGCGCTGAAACACCTCCTGGCCACGACGTGCCAACGCGATCGCTGATTCACGCGAGTCGACGGCGGCCAGCATCTCGATATCGGCTCCGGCGATGAACGTATCGGGCTTCGCGGAACGAAAAACGATGCCGGCGAGGTCGCCGCGCGCGGTAAGCTCGCTCAGCACCTGCTCGAGTTCATCGAGGGTGTCCCCCGACCACAGGTTGACCCGCTTTTCAGGAGTGTCGAAAATGACCTGGGCCAAACCGGCCGCATCGACGAGGTAATCGAACGCTTTCGACATCAGCCCTCGAAGACGATCGCTCCGCCAAGCCCGCCGCCGACACACAAGGTCGCCAAGCCCCACTTCGCATCGCGCCGTTTCATCTCTAGCAACAGCGTGAGCGCGAGCCGCGAACCCGTGGCCGCTATCGGGTGGCCGAGTGCGATCGCTCCACCGTTGACGTTCAACCGCTCGTCTCGGATCTCGCCAATCGGTTGCGACTGGTTGAGTACGTCGGTGGCCCACTGCCGGGAGGGAAAGACCTCCATGTTGGCGAGCACAACGGCGGCGAACGCCTCGTTCAACTCGATCAGGTCGATCGCATCGAGTGTCACACCCGCGCGCTCGAGAGCGATCGGCGTGGCCACCGCGGGGCCAAGGCCCATCCGGCGAGGATCAAACCCGGCGAAGGCAAAAGAAGCGATCCGTCCCAGCGGATCATAACCCAGCTCCGTGGCGCGAGTCTCTTCCATCAGCAACAAGGCTGCCGCCCCGTCGGTAATCATCGATGAATTGCCGGCGGTCACCGTTCCGTCGCGACGATCGAACACGGCCTTGAGCTTCGCGAGCGCCTCGAGACTCTGCTCAGAACGGTATCCGATGTCCTCGGCGACCACGTCTCGGTAGCCCGGAGGGATGAAAACCGGCGTTACTTCGTCCGCGAAACGACCCGCGGCCCACGCTTCGGCGGCGCGCTGGTGTGACCGCAACGCGTATTCATCCTGCGCCTCGCGGGTCAAATTGAACTCGTGGGCCAAAACCTCGGCCGTCTCACCCATGTTGAGCCCGCACACCGGGTCGGTGAGCCCTTCGGCCAATGCCACGACGGGTTTTAGATGCGCCGGACGGAGCTGGGTGGCCGCGGTGATCTTGCCAGCCACCGACCTCGAGCGCGCCAGGTCGGACATCACATCGGCGAATTCATCCGGATAATGGAGTGGCACGTTCGACATCGATTCCACGCCACCGGCGATGACAACGTCCGACTGGCCCAGGACGATCTGATTGTAAGCGTCGGTAAGCGACTGAAACCCGGAAGCACAATTGCGCGCCACTGAGAACGCGGGAGCGCTCTGAGGCAATCCAGCTTCGAGAGCAGCGACGCGAGCGATGTTGGGTGCTTCGGCGGGCGGCGCGGTGTTACCCAGAATGATCTCGTCGACCGCGGTCCCGTCAAGGCCGGTCCGCTCGACGAGCTCCCGAATTGCGGTTCGTGCCAACTCCACCGCCGCGACGTCGGCCAATCCGGTCCCGACTTTGGCGAACGGCGTCCGCACCCCGTCGACGATGACCACGCGCCGATCGTGATCCCATTTGCCGAGCCGAGGCATGGCGCCTCCTTGAATTGGCCTGCGCGAACTATCGGGCCGACTAGTACACCGGCTCGAGGCTCGCGTTTTCGCCAGTCAGGCCAACGGCTTGCTCTCCGCCGCTGGCCTCCACGCGCACGTTCCAGCGATAGCGTTGGCTGATCGAACCGGGAACCGGCGCGTCGCCCAGAATCCACCACGCGCCATTAGGAACCGTAACCGTGGCCCGGCCATCGGGATTGGTCTCCACTGACTGTAGCGGCATTTCACCGACCCGCTCGCTCTCGGCTGCGGCGAAAGCGTCTTCCGGCCAGGCACGCTCCTCCCACGCTCGTCGCTTCTCTCGATACTCCTCCCGAACACCGGTATAGCCATCAGTGATGTCCTGACACGACTGAAAACGCTGCTTCTCGCGAGCGACGAGCGCTTGGTAGGCTTCGAACGCCTGGCGATACTCATCCGAAGTGCGATCCGAGATCGAGCTGGCGCGGGCCTGCACTGCCTCGATCGAATCACTCGTTGCGCGATACGCTGAACACTCATCTTGATACTGCTGCGAAAGCCGGCGGATCGCGTCGGCCGAGGGCGGCTCACCCGGCTGGGACTGGCTCTGCAGCTCGGCATACAGCTCGTCGATGTCGTACGGAAGGATATCAAGCGACACGTTCGAGAGCGCTACTGTCTCTCCTTCTGCGTTCTGGCCGCTGGTGTCCATTGTCAATTGGGTCTCTGTGCTACACGCGGTGAGGGCGCCGACAAACAGTGCAAACGCAAGCGAGCTTCGGGCAAATGCCACCTATCGACCTCCTGGGCTGATGTTCACGTCGACAAGTTACCGGCCGCTCGGCGACACGAGCAACGTTGGCGCTAGAGTTCAAACTCCGGCGTGCCCGTTCGCACGACCCATGCGCACGTTGGTGATCCGGTTAGCCACCGCTCGACGACCGCACGCACCTGCGCGGCGGTCACCGCCTGCACCTCTGCCATCCACTTGTCACCAAAGTCGTGTCCCAGCCCGTACACCTCGTAGGCGGCGAGCCGCGAAGCTTGCGCCATGTTCGTCTCGACCCCAAGGAGAAATCGCCCGCGCAGGTAGTGCTTAGCCGCGGAGAGCTCGTCGGCCCCAATCGGCTCGGTCACGATACGGCTGAATTCGGCTGCCAACCCGCGGGCCGCTTCCTCGACGCGATCGGGATCGGTGACGATGTACCCGGCGAGGAACGATCCGTCGAGCCGATCGCTGTAGAGCGTCGACACCTGATACGCCAGCGAGCGTTTCTCGCGCAGCTCGATAAACAGGCGTGAAGACATCGAACCACCCAGCACGGCGTCGACGAGCCGCGCGATTGGATAGTCGGGGTGCGTGTAGTCCGGAGCTGGGAAGCCGTACACGAGATAAGCCGCATCCCGATCGAGTGCGATGCGCTGAGTTCCGCCACCGGGTTCGGCTGCCGGTGGGCGAGCGCGGGGGAGACCGGTCGGGAGCGGCCCGAGCGTCGACTCGAACATCGCCAACAGACGATCAATGTCAAACCGACCGACGGCGGTGACGACGCGCGGCGTCGGGCGGTAGAACCGATGCGCGGCAGCAAGCACTTGGTCGCGGTCGACCTCGCGAACAGTTTCGCGATAACCGATCGCCGGTTTGTGATAGGGGTGGTCGCCGTAAAACACCTCGCGAAAGAGATCCAGCGCGCGGGTCATGAGCTCGTCCTCGCGGGCTTCCAGCGCGCCCAACGTTTGCTCGACTTCGGATGCGACCTCGTCCTCGGCGAACGCTGGCTCGGTCAGAGCCTCTAGGAACAGCTCGGCAGCGGGTTCCCACGTCGCCGCGGTGGCCTTCAACGTGACCGAGCCGACGTCAGTACCGGCGCTGGCATCCAGCTCGGCGCCCAGCTCGGCCAACCGGTCTTGGAACGCGTTAGCCGATCGCCGTTCGGTACCTCTTGGAAGCACACTCTGAACCAGCTGCGAGATACCGGCCTCCTCGTCGGCCTCGTACAGCGTACCCATTGGGAGCGCAGCGTAAACGGCGACGATGTCGTTACCGTCCAGCGGCCGGGCGAGAATCGTGGTACCGCCAGACAGTTTGTGTTTTCGGTGATCAAGCACCATCGGGCCCCACCCACGCTCGCACCGCTTTGGTCGGGTCCCCACGTTCGGCGAGCGCTCGAGTAGCGTCTTCAACGGTTACGGCGGCAATGCCCTCGAGCAGACGACGGAAAGCTCCCGCGTCACCGAAAAGCACCTCGTGCTCACCAAGCGTGCCGGTCACCGCTCCATTCGTCTCGTTTGCGTAGGCAAAGTCGGCAACCAACATCGCTTTCGCGCGGTGCAACTCTTCCTCATCGAAACTGGCTTCGATCACCGTCGATACGACCGCGCTGATCTCGGCCTCGACCTGCGCTCGCTTGTCGGGCGCGCACACCGCGTCGATCCCAAGGACGCCGGTCGCGCCAAGCGCATACATCCAAGCGCTCACCGAAGTCACGAGTCGCAGCTCGTCGATCAAGCGTCGATAAAGGCGAGACGTCATGCCGTAGCCGAGCACCGTGCTCGCCACCTCGAGCGCGCAGAGCTCGTCGAGATCTGCCCGCCCGGCTGTTCTGAACCCCCAGGCCAGGTATCCCTGGTTGATCTCCATCGTGTCTTGGACGGGATCCGCGGTGGGCGGGGGTGGCTCCGGGGGTGTGGTGCCAGCCGCACCGCGTCGTAGCGGGTCCAACCTTTCAGCCACCTGCTCGACAACGGTTGCCGGATCGATGTCGCCGGCGATTGCCACCACCAATCGTTCAGCCGCGTAGTGGTCCGACCAGTAGCGATGCATCACATCTGTACTGATACGATCCAGCGATTCGGGAGTCCCCAACACTTCCCGACCGTAGGGACTATCGCCGAAGACCGCTCGGCTCAGACGAGTGAACAACCGTCCATGAGGCGAGTCGTTGCGACGCCGGATCTCTTCCTTCACGACCCGTCGCTCGCGCTCCAGCTCCCGCGGGGGGAGTGTCGGCCGTAGCAGGTGCTCGGTCAGCAGGTCCAATGACGTCTCGAAGTACTCGCTCGGCGAGACGATGAAGTAGTGGGTGAACTCGAGCGATGTCGCGGCGTTGTTGTAGCCGCCCATCTCTTTCACCAACCGATCCATTGCGCCCAGCGGGAACCGCTCGGTTCCTTTGAAGAACATGTGCTCGAGAAAGTGGGAGATGCCGACGTGCTCGTCGGTCTCGTCAACCGCGCCGACACCGAGCCACAAATCGACCGCCACGATCGGCTGCGCACGGTTGGCGCGAACCAGGACACGGGCACCGTTGTCGAGTTGGGCGCGGTCAAACGGTGCCGGATTAGGATCGCCAACCCGCCCGACGGTCGTCAGTTTTGGCGGAGTCACCAACCGCTTATTCACAAACGCACAGGCCACTCAGCGTGGCGGATGTCAAGGCGCGCGAGGAGAGACGGTCGAGGCGTATTTCAGGTACGCCGCAGGACGTCGCGACGAGCGCAACACAGAGATCGGCCACGCTGTGTGGCCTCAGTCGGCGATGGCGTCTGGGAAGATGTACTTGAGCGGATCAACCGGATCCCCGTCTTCGTGCACCTCGTAGTGCACGTGGGGTGCGACGGCGTAGCCGGTCGAGCCAACCAACGCGATCGTATCGCCGCGCTTCACCTTCTGGCCCGGCTTGACGAGGATCTTCGAAGCGTGGGAGTACTTGGTAAGAACGCCATGCCCGTGCTCGATCTCGACCTGATTTCCGTGTCCGTTTTGCCAACCGGTGCGAACCACGCGCCCGGCCGCAGTGGCCAAGATCGGGTTGCCCCGATTGGCCGAGATGTCGATCCCAAAGTGGGGTCGGACGTCGTGGAAGATCGGGTGCCTACGACGCATCGAGTAAGTGCTCGACAAGAAGCCCGACGCCGGCCAGATCGACGGCGTAGCCTCAAACCGCACGCGGTTCGAGGTGATCGACTTTTGGACGTCCTCGAAGCTGCTGGCGACCAGCTCGCTGCGTCGCAACAGCACATCGAGCGAGGTCGTCATCGATGCCACCCGGTCGTGGAGCTGCGTATCGCCCAATCCGGTGCCATCGAACGGTGTATGCCCGGGACCACCGACACCCACCGCCTGAACCTCGAGCGGGACCGGTGGCAGGTCGGCCGCCAACCGCAGTTCTTCTTCGCGTTCCAAGAGCGTATCGAGGGTCTGACCAAGCGTCGTGATCTCGCCTTCGGCACCTTCCAACTCGGTGCGAAGACGGTCGTTCTCGGCTACGACGTTGGCCTTGCCGGGCAGCTCGCCGCCAAGGAACGCCGCCAGCCCCAAGCCCAACACAATCGCGAGCACCCCGACGACCACCATACCCGAGCCGATCGCGGTTCGTACTGATAGCGGAAAGGAGCGTACCTTGCTGTTTTCATTCGGTATGTACATAAGCGTCCCAAAACGGTCGAACACCGATCAATCCCCCCGAGAGATTGGCAAAAAAATGGGCGGCGATGCCGCCAGAAGATTCTAATACTGTGGTGTGGCGCGTCTCGTGAAAACGATCATAAAACGCTAGCTTCCGGGCATCTGGGTGTCAACTCGATCGACAAAGGCTGCAGTTGCCGTTCCGCGACCACAGCGGACCCCATTCAGAAAATCTCGATGTTGATGAACCCCAACGGGTTGTCGCGGAACGCCCGAGCCAGATCCGCCACCCGCACCTGGAGTACCCGCAGCTGCCGCTGGAGTTCCTCGTCATGGGCCAGCCGGCCCAGCGTGCCGTGAGCGCTGTCCAGATGAAAGCGCACAGCCTCGGCTTGTGCTCCCGCATCGGCCAGCGCTGCCTCGAGCTCGGTCGGGCTGCCCCACCGCTGATACCCACTATCGGGCGCCTTTCGCAACGAGTCGAGGGCCTCGATTTCCCGTTTGAGAGACGCGATCTGCGTGCGCAATGTCGGATCGCGGCGGTACTGACCGACGAGCCCAGGTCCGCTGTCGATCACCGCCAGCAGCCGCTCGGCGTCATCTGCCACACGGCTCACAATCGAGTAAAGCTCCGCGTCGGCATCCAGCAGCTTGCCGGCCGTGCCGCCGCCGGCGGCTATGTCGGCTCCGACCTCGCGTCCGACCGCCACGAGCACCTGCGCCTCGTTCAGCGCTCGCGCGAGCTTGGCCAAGATCAAGTCCCAATCCGCGCTTGGCACAACCGCGATCGTCGACCCCGCCACGAGCGGGGCTTCGCGCACATCGCCGGCGGTGATCCGGACGTAGCGTTCGCCACCGAGCCCCAGGTTGGCCAGTTGCGCCCGCGAGCTTGACGTTATGTAGCGTTCAAAGCGCTCCTCGACATGGACCTCGATCCGGATGTCAGCTGCCAACCTGAACTCGGCCGGCGGCAGGACGAGTTCCCCGGACACCGGCTGTTGCGGCGGACGCGGCGGCACGATTTCGACATCGCGCACCTCACCCGCTGGCATGCCACCCACCCGCACGAACGATCCGACACGGATTCCGGCCGCGTCGTCGAGCTCGAGGTAGTACGGCAGCGTGTCTGGTAGGAACGGTCCACGTTGCGATCCGAGTAGTAGCACGGTCACGACGACCGCGGTCACAACTGACGTCACCACGATCCCCAACCGGTACTCTCCCCATCCACGATCGCGCGTCGGGTCGGGCACCGCTACGTCCTGGCGAACTCGAGTCGCTGATAAACTGGTGGCACAATCCGCACCGAGCCGCCGTCCAAGACCCCCCAACGCAGTTGATCCGCACGCGGGGTCCCGGCCTGATCGAGCGATTCCAAGATCGATCCCGCGAGGTCGGGTACGACCGGCCACACCAGAGCAGCCGAGAGCCTCACCGCCTCGGCGGCGTGAGCCAGCGTCGCTGCAACCTCCGGCAGCGACTCCGGGTCACGAGCCTGCTTCCAGGGCGCGTGCCGCTCGAGGTACTCGTTGGTCGTCGACACCAAGCCGATGATCCGCTCCAACGCGACGTTGATCCGCCACTCGCCCCAAGCTTGGGACACCGAGCCCTCGGCCCCGTCCGCCAGCAATCGCTCGGCCGGCTCTCTCAACATCGCTTCGCCGGCCCGTCCGGCGATCTCGTCGCGACGAGGCAGCCGGCCCTCGAGGTATCGCTCGACCATTTTGGTAACGCGCGAGTGGAGGTTTCCTAGGTCGTTCGCCAGGTCGGCGTTGAGTCGCTTGGCCATGGACTCGTATGAGAACGTGCTATCCTGTCCGAGGGTCATTTCCCGAAGCAGGAAATATCGCAGCCCGTCGACGCCGACAACCCCCGTCAGTTCTCCCGGATCGACCACGTTGCCGACCGATTTGGCGATCTTGCGGCCCTCCCACAGCCACCACCCGTGGCCGAGGATCTGTTTTGGCAGCGCCCATCCGAGAGCCATAAGGAGCGTCGTCCAGTAGACGCTGTGAGTGGTCAGGATGTCTTTGCCGATCAGATGGACATCCGCCGGGTGTTCGTTCCAGGCGGCGATCGCACGCTCCGCGCTGACCTGTGGGTCAGCGATAGGGTCCACCGTGCCGGTGACGTAATTGAGCAGCGCATCAACCCACACGTACGTCACGTATTCGTCGTCCCACGGGAACGGGATGCCCCACGCCAACCGCGCTTTCGGGCGCGAGATGCACAAGTCGCCGAGGGGCTCGCGAAGAAAGCCTAGGATCTCGTTCGCCCGAGATTCGGGATACATGAAGCCGGGGTTGTCGCGAATATGCGCGATCAGCCGATCCTGAAAGGCACTCATCCGGAAGAACCAGTTCGATTCTTCGATCTCCTCGACCGGCTTGTCACACTCCGGGCAACGGCCGTCGTTTAGGTCCTTCTCGGTCCAGTACCGCTCGTCAGAGACGCAGTACCAACCGCGATAGGCATCCTGGTAGAGCAGGGGCTGGCCGGTTGGCGTCGTGCCTTCGTAAAGCTCGGTGAGCGCCTTCTGAACGACCGCCATGTGGTCCGCGTCGGTGGTGCGGATAAACCGATCGTACCGGATCTCCAGCTCATCCCAAGTCGCCTGCCACTCCACCGCCAGCTCATCGACATGTTGCTGCGGCGTAGCGCCCCGCTCCTCGGCGGCGCGAACGATCTTCTCGCCATGCTCGTCGGTGCCGGTCAGAAATCTGACGTCATCGCCGGTCACCCGATGACGCCGCGCCAGCACATCGGCCAGCATCGTCGTGTACGCGTGCCCGATGTGAGGTCGATCGTTGATGTAGTAGATCGGCGTGGTTAGGTAGTAGCGCTCGGCCATGGGGACCGAAATCTACGGGGCCAGTGCGCGCAGCGCTTCCCAGTACAGCAGGGTCGGCGTCAGGTTGCTCCAGACGTGCTCGCGGACCTCGATCAGTTGGCGAGCCGCCATGGAGAGCGCCTCGGCACCGAGCTCGGAAGCTCCCTGATAGCGCGGCAACAGGTCGGGGTGGTGCAGGGTCGCACCCGCGTCGCCGTTGGCGACGCAAACAGCCAACGTGTCTTCGGCCATCCCGAGCAAGAACTCGAACACGAGCTCGTGTTGCTCCCGGACCCGCGGCAGTTGAGTCGCAAGCAGAAACACGTACGGGTTGCCGCCCTCGATCCCGGCCTCAAACAGCCGAACCGCAAACTCGCGCAGTCCCAAGATCCCGGGGTCGGCTAGCGCCAACGCGCGCCCTGGCCGACCACCGGCGAGCGCGATCAACGAGGCTCGGTCCTGAGCCTGGATTTCGAGCCGGGTTTCGACAAATGTCTTGAGCGCCTCGTCATCGACGGTCGGGATCGCCAACGACTGGACACGAGAATGGATCGTTGCCGGGAGCGCCTCGGGCCGCGTAGCGGTAAGCACGAACCTCGTCCGTGGCGGGACCTCCTCCAACAGCTTCATCAGCATCCCGGTCGGCTCCACCCTCTCAGTCGAGACTGCCCCGATGGGCGAGGAGATCCTCAACGAAACCTGCCCGGTGGGCAAGGTGTGGGTGGCCCGGGTCATCGTGGAGATCACCGAGACCGACGCCTGACCAGGAGACAAGAAGATGGAACTGTCCGTGCCCGACCGCATGAGCCTGCTGTCGATCCTGCCCCCGCAGGGTGACATCACCACGCTGCGCATTGTCCGTGAACTGCGCGAGGCTCTTTCATTTTCCGAGCCCGAGTACGCGGAGTTCGGCATCACCACCGACGGGGACACCATCCGGTGGGATGGCACTGTGAACAAGACGAAGGACATCGAGATCGGTGAGAAGGCCACGGACATCATCGTCGAGACACTCAAGGCCAAGGACACCGAGAGGGTGCTGACCGACGCACACCTGTCGCTATGGGACAAATTCATGCTTGACTGAGGGAGTCTTTCTTCTTTCTCCTCCTGGTGACGGTCATCGCGGGGTGGCCGTCACCGTTTCGCTAGGATCATGTGATGGCAACCATCCAGTCCGACCTC
>DAOWHI010000178.1 GCA_030641505.1 Gemmatimonadota bacterium
AGGACGAGGTCGAGGACCACCACGTCGAGATCGGGCTCAGCCATCAACGACGTTCCGACGAGGAGCGCGTCGACGTGAGGTCCAAGTCGCCGCACATCTGCGTGGGTGCTAATCCCGGACTCTCCAATCACGAGCTTTCCGTTCGGGACAGCCGCGGCGAGCTGCTCGGTCACCGTCAAATCGACCGTTAGCGTCTGCAAATCGCGGTTGTTGATCCCGATGATTGACGCATCAAGCCCGAGCGCGCGGCCGAGCTCATCGGCGTCGTGCACTTCGACGACCGCATCCATGCCGCGCTCGTGCGCGACACCAAAACACTCGGCGCATGTCTCATCGTCGAGCACCGAGAGCATGAGCAGGACCGCATCGGCCCCGTTAAGCCGCGCCTCGACGACTTGATAGGAATCGACCACCACGTCTTTGCAGAGGAGCGGAAGATCGACCACGTCGCGCACCACGCGGAGGTGATCGTAGCTGCCACCGAAGAAGTGCTCGTCGGTCAACACCGAGATCGCCGCGGCAAACGGCGCGTAGCTCCGCGCGATCGCCGCCGGATCGTACGGCTCGCGGATCGGGCCGTGCGATGGCGACATGCGCTTGCACTCGAGGATCAACCCGACCGCGTCGCCAGCGAGCGCTGACGCCAGGCTACGGGAACTTGGCTCTGCGTCGGCAACGAGCTTGGCCAGCGGTCGTCGCTCCTTGCGGGCCGCGACCTCGTGCCGCTTGTGCTCAACGATCGCGCCGAGCACATCGGTCGGGGGTGCGTCAGCAGATCTCACGACACACCTCTATCCACCGATCGAGTCGGTTGGCAGCACGGCCGGAGCGAATCGTCTCGAGCGCCAGCGCGGTACCGTCCTTCAGGCTCGGTGCCTGACCGCAGAGCCACGCCAAAGTCCCGGCGTTCATCGCGACGACCGCTTCGTGCGCCGCTGCGCCCCGGTTTTCGAGCACGGCGCGGATCGCATCGGCGTTGTGCACAGGATCGTGGCCGCGAATCGCGTCCAGCGGGTAGCGATCGAGCCCGGCGTCCTCGGGCGTGATCGTGTCGAGCTCGACCGTGCCGTCTTCGTACCGGGCGACAGTCGTCGGTCCGTGTACCGCCACCTCGTCGAGCCCGCTACCGTGAACGACCCACGCCGTCCGGCGTCCCAACAGCCCAAGCGTCTTGGCGACCGGCGCGCACAGCGCAGGGTCGTAGACACCCATCAGCTGGACCGGCGGTCTGCCAGGATTGACGATCGGACCCAACAAGTTGAGGAGCGTCCGCGTGCCGAGCGCTTTGCGCACCGGCATCGCGTGGCGCAGACCGGGGTGGTAGCTCGGGGCGAACAAAAAGCAGATCCCAGCTTGGTCCAGGCTCTGCCGCGCCGCCTCGGGATCGAGATCGATCGGCAGGCCGAGCTGCTCCAGGAGGTCGGCCGAGCCGCACCGCGACGACACCGATCGGTTGCCGTGCTTGACGAGCGGGATCTTCATCGCCGCGCCAACGACAGCGACAGCGGTCGAGACATTGATCGTGTGGTGCCTGTCGCCGCCGGTGCCGCAGACGTCAGCGGCTAGCCCCGGCGGCGTTGCGAACGGCGTCGCGGCTTCGAGCAACGCTTCGGCCGCGCCGGCCACCTCGTCCGGCGTCTCGCCCTTGACTTTGAGCGCCAGAAGCATCCCCGCCAGATTGGCGTCATCCAGCTCGCCACGCACCATCGCGCCGAACAGGACCTCGGTCTGCCCCCGATCGAGATCGCGTCCCTCGTACACAACTGCCAGCGCGTCATTCACTTCGGCTAACACAAGTCGGCCCACGTCATCACGTTGTCGATCAATCGCCCGCCCTCAGCGGTCAGGATCGCCTCGGGGTGAAACTGAACACCCAACCACGGGCGCTCGCGGTGCTCGACGGCCATCGGTATCGCATCGCACCGTGCCGTGATGCGCAGCGAGTCGGGGGTCCGTCGGGCGGCGAGCGAGTGGTAGCGCCCGACCGTCATCGGCGTCGAGCAACCGGCGAAAAGGCCGCGTTCGTCGTGGTCGATGACGCTCGCGCGACCGTGGACGATCTCCGGCGTGCGATCGACGCTGCCGCCGCACGCGGTCACGATCACCTGCATGCCGAGACACACCCCAAACACGGGCTCGTTCGTCAACTGGCCCAATAGTGACAAACACTCGCCGGCGGTTTCGGGTCGGCCCGGTCCCGGTGACAGGACGACGAGCCGCGCGGCCGGTGCCGCCTCGACCCGCGCCAGTAGATCCGTCGCCGGCGTGTCGTTGCGCCATGTCTCGACCGTTGCACCGCGCCGAGCAAACTCATCGACAAGGTTGAAGACGAACGAGTCCTGGTTGTCTACGAACACCACGTGGAGCGGAGCGGTGCTCACGGTCGTCCACGACCGCCGCGGGCGATCGCCTCCAAAACCGCGGCCACTTTGTGCCGTGTCTCGTCCGCCTCCGCGGCGGGGATCGAATCAGCGACGACCCCGGCCCCAGCGCGGACGTAGGCCATGCCGTCGCGGACAAACCCGGACCGGATCGTGATCGCGGTGTTGAGGCCTCCGGCGGTGTCGAGATAGCCGACCGCGCCGCCATACGGCCCGCGCCGCGTTGGCTCGAGCTCGCGCAGCACACGCGCCGCTTCGAGCTTGGGCGCGCCGACCAGCGTGCCCATGTTCATCGCCGCGATGTAGGCATGGAGCGCGTCGAGCTCGGGGCGCAGCGTCCCGGTGACGCGCGACCCGAGGTGCATGACGTGGGAGTAGCGCTGCACCGAAAGCAATTCTTTTACCCGGCGCGTACCCGGGATCGACACGCGAGCCACGTCGTTGCGAGCGAGGTCGACGAGCATCATGTGCTCGGCGGTCTCTTTGACGCTCAAGCGGAGATCGGCCTCGAGTCGATTGTCGAAATCGGGGTCGATCGCACCCGACACCGTTCTTCCCCGCGGCCGAGTGCCGGCCAATGGCCCGAGCTCTACCCGACGCGACTTTGCATCGACTTTGACCGCTGTCTCTGGCGACGCACCAAACAACGTTCCATCGGTGGTAGTCAAGAAGAACATGTAGGGGCTCGGGTTGCTGCGGCGGAGCTCAAGGTAGGCGCCAAAAGGATCATCACAGGCGGTGACAAACGTTCGTGACGGCACCGCCTGAAACAGATCGCCGGCGCGGATACGCTTCCCGACCGACTCGACACAACGCGCAAACGCGGCGTCATCGAGGTCGACCTCGACCGATGACATCGTGGTGACGTTCAGCGATCGCGCCGTTCGGGTCGTGTCGCCCACGCGATCGCAATCGCGACAAAGATCGTCGAGCTCGGCGTCGGTCGCGGGTGCTCCGTCCCAACTCCCGACCGATGCGATCGCAGAGTCCTCGAGTGGGAGAATCTCGACCCAGCGGCGTGGCACCCAGAAGACGAAATCGGGAAAGTCGAGCGGATCAGCGAGTGGGGGAGGGAGGTGTTCGTAGTGATCGACGAGATCGTAACCGAAGATGCCGGGCACGATCGCGGGGCCGTCGAGCAATCTCGTGATCCGGCGGACGGCTTCGATCGGCGTGATCGCCATCACCCGTTCGAGATCTTCGCCGACGGGCCGCTGGTCGCCAAACGCCAGGACAGCCATGTCCTCGGATGGTTCGACCCGAGCCGGGAACCCCTCACCAAGCTCCGAGACGAACCGCTCGACGAGCGGCCGACCCGACTCAGACAGTGTGCGAACCTCGACCCGCCGATCCCGACACGTCACCCGAACCGCGGCCTCGGACATGATCAGGCTGCGCTCGGCGACACGCGTTGCGGTAGCGGCAGACTCGAACAGCGCGCGATCCGGACACCGTCCACCGTCGGCGACGTGGTCGAACAGCGCCGCCGCGTCGACCGCCTGATCGATCCGGCGGTTCAGAACTCCCGTCGCTAGATCGACCGACATCGCGTCATTTTCTTGTTTACCGCGTTCACGACGGGCTCGAGTTTCTCGATCAGTGTTTCAAACTCTTCGGGCGTCAGCGATTGTGCGCCGTCGGACAACGCGTTCGGCGGGTCGTGGTGAACCTCGACCAGGATGCCATCCGCCCCGCACGCCGCCGCGGCCAGCGCCATCGGCGTGACGAGTTCACGAACCCCGGTACCGTGCGAGGGATCGACGATCACCGGTAGGTGGCTGCGCTCCTTGATGTACGGAATCGCGTTCAGGTCCAGAGTGTTGCGGGTCGCGGTTTCAAACGTTTTGATGCCGCGCTCGCAAAGCACGACGTTCGGGTTGCCCTCGCTCAAGATGTACTCGGCGGCTAGCAGTAAGTCGTCCATCTTGGCCGCCATGCCGCGCTTGAGCACAACCGGTTTCTGGCTCCGACCGAGCGCGCGCAGTAATCGAAAGTTCTGCATGTTGCGGGTGCCGACCTGGAAACCCGCCGCCCTTTTCTCGACCGCCTCGACGTCCGCCACCTCGACGACCTCGGTCACCGCCGGCAACCCGGTCTCTTCGGAAACTTGTTGAAGATAACTGAGGCCCTCGACGCCCAGACCCTGAAAGCTGTAGGGGCTCGTCCGGGGCTTGAACGCGCCGCCTCGGAGAAGCGGTGCGCCGGCCGCTTTGACCGCCATGGCGGTGGCCCGGCACTGTTCGAGCGACTCGATCGCGCACGGTCCCGCGATCACCGTGAACCCGCCGCCGCCGATCGGCACTCCACCGATCTTGACGACAGTGTCGTCGGGCTGCATCTCGCGGCTGACCAGCTTGTACGGCGAGAGTATCGGCTGCACCCGCTCGACCATGGGGTGGTTTTCGAGGTGCAGGGTGCCGAGCACCCGCTCGTCGCCCAAGGCACCGAGCACGACTCGCTCGGACCCGGGCATGTGCAGCGGTCGGCATCCGAGTCGCTCGATCTGCTCGAGGATCTCCTTGGCGACGGCGCCGTCGGCCTCTGGTTTCAACACGATGATCATCTCGCGATACCTCTCCCCTGCTTGGGGGAAACAAAAAGAGCCCGCCATCCGGCGGGCTCCAGTCGATTCTTTCGTCGGTGTCTCTTAGGACATCAAGTACACGACAACCCGCCACTGCGATGTGCGAATCGCCAAAACCACCAACCGTCGCTCATCGATGGCTGGCAGACAGTGCGGGGCGGGTTCAATGCGTTCATGAGGATGGGCAGTATAGGGTCGAGGCCCGCGGGTGGCAAACCCCGCTCCGACTAGTCCGCCACCTTCCAGACCGTGTCCAGCACCGTCCCGTCCACCCACTTCACGACGGCAACCGGCTCATCGGTGAGCACTGGTTTCTGCGGCGGGCCTCCCACGATTCCCTCCACCTCGGCCTTGATCTCTTCGATCGAGCGCACGGGAAGGTCCGAGCCCGTGACGCGCTTCAGAAGGTCTTGACGGCGCGGGTTGATGGCAACGCCACGCTCCGTCACGATGACATCGATCAACTCGCTCGGACCCGTCACGGTCGCGACCTCATCGACGATGATGGGAATGCGGTCGCGGAAGGATGGAATCGCGAGGATCGTGCACCCTGCAAACAGGCAGTTCTGCCAGCCGCCGATCCCGTGCAGTAGTACGCCATCGGAATGGGTGACGACGTTGGCATTGAAGCTCACATCCACTTCAGTGGCCCCGAGAACCGTGGCGTCCACCAGTGAGGCGAAGTTGCCCTTGCCGTGGTAGTTGTAGGACGTGAACGGTGACGTCGCCACGTGTCGCGGATCAGACGCGATCGACTCGACACCGGCCAGGTCGAACGTCTGGCCGTCGAGGATGTAGTCGGTCAGCTCGTCGTCGAGCAGATCGACCAAGTACTGGGTCGAGCCACCGCGTACGAACCGTGCCCTCACCCCAGC
>DAOWHI010000180.1 GCA_030641505.1 Gemmatimonadota bacterium
AGACCCACGGTCTAACCCGTGGTTTGGCAACGCTTTGCCTCGGTGGTGGAAACGCCGTCGCGATGGAGGTGGAGCGGTTGTGACGATTGGAAACGTCGCCGTTATCGGCGCCGGCACGATGGGCAACGGCATCGGCCACGTCTTCGCTCAGCACGGCCACGGTGTCGTGCTGGTCGATAGCGACCCAGTGGCACTGGGACATGGCCTCGAGACGATCGGCCGCAACTTCGATCGCCAAATCAAGAAGGAGAAGGCTACTGCGGAAGACAAAGCTACCGCGCTCGAGCGGATCACGTCTAGCACCGATCTCGAGTCCGCTCACGGCGTGGACCTGGTCATCGAGGCGATCGTCGAGGACGAGGAGATCAAGACCGATGTCTTCCGAACGCTCGACGCGATCGTCAAGCCCGACGCCATCCTGGCCAGCAACACTTCTTCGATCTCGATCACGCAGCTTGCAGCGGCGACGTCGCGGCCCGATCAGGTGATCGGCATGCACTTCATGAACCCAGTACCGGTTATGAAGCTGGTCGAGGTCATCCGCGGTCTTGAAACCTCAGCTGCGACCCACGATACAGTCGTCGCGTTAGCCGGGTCGCTGGGTAAGGTCCCGGTGACCGTTGAGGATTACCCCGGCTTCGTCTCCAACCGCGTCCTCATGCCGATGATCAATGAGGCGATTTTCTGCGTGATGGAGGGGGTCGCCGAGCCGGAGGCGATCGACACCGTGATGAAGCTTGGCATGGGCCACCCAATGGGGCCGCTGACACTAGCTGACTTTATTGGGCTGGACGTGTGCCTAGCGATTCTGGACGTGTTGCACGATGGTTTTGGCGATCCCAAGTACCGCGCCTGCCCACTCCTCAAACGGATGGTCGCCGCCGGCCAACTGGGTCGGAAAACGGGCCGTGGTTTTTTCGAGTACGGAGTTGGAGCGTGAGCTACGCACCGTTTACCGTGATGCGTCACGGGGGCTTACCGACGGAGAACCCTGCGACCCTCGAAGGTAGCCCGCTGTGGTAACCCAATTCCGCCAACTCACCGACATTCAACAGGAAGTCGTCCGCACCGCAAGGGATTTCGCGGAGCAGGAGCTAGCTCCTCACGTCGCCGAATGGGATCGGACCGCTCACTTTCCGCGCGGCGCCGTCGACGGGCTCGGCGAGCTCGGGTTCCTGGGGATGCTCATGCCCGAAGAGTGGGGCGGCAGCGGACTCGACACCGTGACGTACCTTCTCGCGCTCGAAGAGATCGCCAAGGTCGACCCATCGTTGGCCGTTTCGATGAGTGTTCACAACTCGCTTCCAAGCCGGATGTTGCTGATGTACGGCACGGATGAGCTCAGAGAGCGGTATCTGCGACCGATGACCGCCGGCAAGATGTTGGCCGCCTTCGCACTATCGGAAGCCAATGCCGGTTCGGATCCCGCCGCGATGACATGCCGCGCCCGAATGGACGATGAGCACTACCTGCTGAACGGAGCCAAGGCATGGGTCACCAACGGTGGCACCGCTGATGTCATCGTTGCGATGGCGCGCACCAGCGACGACGGTGTACGCGGCATATCCGCGTTCGTCATCGAGCCAACTTGGGATGGTTTTAGCGTCGGGAAGGAAGAGAAGAAGATGGGTCTCAAGTCATCGAACACGACCGAGATCGTGTTCGATGATCTAGAAGTACCAGTTGGCAATCGGTTGGGAGAGGAGGGGCACGGTCTAAAGTACGCACTCGCCAGTCTTGAACACGGTCGTCTCGGGATCGCCGCCCAAGCGCTCGGAATCGCCGAAGCGTGCCTGACGCTTTCGATCGACTACGCTCGCGAAAGGACCGCTTTTGGACGACCGATCGCGAAGTTTCAAGGCCTTCGGTTCCAGCTCGCGGCGCTGGCAGCTGAGGTGGCTGCGGCGCGGGCACTGACTTACGCCGCGGCCGACAAACAGGATCGCGGCGTCCCGGCTCGTAAGGAAGTCTCGATGGCCAAGCTGCTTTCCAGTCGAGCCGCGATGAAGGCCGCCACCAACGCCGTGCAGGTCTATGGCGGATATGGTTACACGCGCGACTATCCGGTGGAGCGGTATTTCCGTGATGCCAAGGTCACTGAGATCTATGAGGGTACGTCGGAGATCCAGCAGTTGGTGATAGCCAGTGAACTGTTCGGCGATTAACATTTCGTCGTTCGTAGGCTCGATGTTGAGAACACGAGAGGAGTTCTGGTGGACATCTTTGATCTGATGGACGACGAGGGCCACGAGCAGGTCGTGTTTTGCCACGACCCGCGGTCCAGGCTCAAGTCGATCATCGCCATTCATGACACGACGCTTGGGCCAGCGCTCGGGGGCACTCGGATGTGGCCCTACCGAAACACCCAAGAAGCCTTGATCGATGTGCTCAGGTTGTCGGAGGGAATGACATACAAGGCAGCGGTAGCGGGTCTCGCATTAGGGGGTGGCAAGGCGGTCATCATCGGCGACCCGAAGAACGATAAGACCGAGGAGCTGCTGCGCGCACACGGACGCTTCGTCGAGACGCTCTGCGGTCGCTACATAACGGCCGAGGATGTCGGCATCACAGTTGATGACATGGAGTTTGTGTACCAGGAGACGAAATACGTCACTGGGATCGAATCCAGCCCGCGCGGTTCGGGCGACCCGTCGCCGGTGACGGCGTTCGGCGTCTACCACGGGATCAAAGCCAGCTGTCTGAAGAAGCTGGGGTCAGACGATCTAAAGGGCGTACGCGTTGCGGTACAGGGCGCAGGTCACGTTGGCTACTACCTGTGTGAAGACCTGGCGGCAGAGGGTGCGATCATCACTATCACCGACATCGAACTGGCGAGAGTCAAACGCGTCGTCGACACTTTTGGCGCCACAGCGGTGGAACCGGAAGCGATTTACGATGTCGAGTGCGAGGTTTTTGCGCCGTGCGCGCTGGGCGCGATCATCAACGATCGGACCGTCCGGAGATTGCGCTGCCAGATTGTGGCCGGCGGGGCCAACAACCAACTTGCCGAGGACCGACACGGTGACGCGTTGGACGCGCGCGGCATACTGTACGCGCCGGACTATGTTATCAACGCAGGTGGCTTGATCAACGTATACAGCGAGATCGTGGGCTACGATCATGAGACCTCGATGCAGAAGGCGCGCGGGATCTACAGTACGCTGCTTTCGATCTTCGAAATCGCTGAAGAGGAGAAGATCCCGAGCTACAAAGCCGCCGATTGGCTAGCGGCGCAGCGACTGCGCGAGGCTCGTGAAGAAGCTGAGAAGCACGATGAAATGTCCACCGCGGCAACGGTCTAGGATCTGTCTGTGAGCAACGACCGAAGAGTGCTCTTAGCGGCCGATCACGCCGGCTACTCCCTTAAGGAGGACCTGGAGGCGCACCTGGTAGATCTCGGATACGAGCCTGTCGATCTGGGTACCGACTCGACCGACTCCGTCGACTATCCCGACTTCGGCGCTCGGGTCGCGAGCGGCATTCGGGAAGGCAAGGCAGATCGCGGCGTGCTTGTCTGCGGCGCCGGGATCGGGATGGCGATAGTCGCCAATCGTCAGCCCGGTGTTCGAGCCGCGAACTGTTTGAGCGAGCAAATGGCGTCGCTGGCCCGTGAGCACAACGACGCCAACGTCCTTTGTTTGGGGAGTCGCTTGTTGTCTGCGGCCGACGCGAAGAAGATCCTATGGAAGTTCCTGGAGACCCCGTTCGGTGGCGGCCGGCATGGGCGTCGGGTCGAGAAGATCGAGCAGTTCGTCTCGTGAACGGTCTTCGGCAAACCGATCCTAAGATCGCGGCTGTTCTGATGGCCGAAGCCGAGCGCCAAGCGAACGGCCTCGAGCTCATCGCCAGCGAAAACTTCGTGAGCCTGGCGGTCTTAGAGGCGATGGGCTCAGTCCTGACGAACAAGTATGCCGAAGGGTACCCCGCTCGGCGCTACTACGGCGGTTGCGAGCACGTCGACGAAGCCGAGCAGCTGGCGATCGATCGTGCGCTCGAGCTGTTTGGCGGCGATCACGCTAACGTGCAATCGCACTCCGGCTCGCAGGCGAACATGGCAGCCTATATGGCGGCGATGGAGCCGGGAGACACGTTGCTCGGGATGGACTTGTCAGCCGGCGGTCACTTGACGCACGGGAGTCCGGTCAACTTCAGCGGCCGACTGTACGAAGTCGCCAGCTACGGTGTCGATACGGACACCGGACTCATCAACTACGAAGAAGTCCGCAAGACGGCTTTGGAAGCTCGGCCGCAGGTCATCGTGGCTGGCGGCAGCGCCTACAGCCGCACGATCGATTTTGGTGCGTTTCGAACCATCGCCGATGAAGTTGGCGCCCGACTGATCGTTGACATGGCGCACTTTGCTGGACTCGTGGCCGGCAGCGCCTTTCCTTCACCGATCCCACACGCCGACATCGTTACCACGACGACCCACAAGACCCTGCGCGGTCCGCGAGGCGGGTTGATCATCTGTCGCGAAGAGCACGCCAAACCGATCGACAAGTGGATCTTCCCGGGCCTGCAAGGCGGACCGCTGATGCACGTCATCGCTGCGAAGGCGGTCGCGCTCAAAGAAGCGTTGGAACCAGAATTCCGTCTCTATGCGCAACAGGTAGTGGCGAATGCTCGTGCTCTCGCGGCGGCGCTCGTCGATCGCGGCTATCACGTCGTATCTGGGGGCACCGACAGCCACCTGTTCCTCGTCGATCTTTCCGCCACCGGAGAGTTGACCGGTAAGGACGCCGAAGCAGCGCTGGGGGAAGCCGGGATTACCGTGAACAAGAACACCGTCCCAGGTGAGACACGGAGTCCGTTCGTGACTAGCGGAATCAGGGTCGGGACACCGGCGTTGACGACTCGTGGCATGACCGACACCGAGATGCGAACGATTGGTGGGTGGATGGCGGATGTCTTGGATGGACCCGGGGGTCGCTCCACGATCGATCGTGTGCGCTCGAGTGTGTGCGAGCTCTGCGCAGCGTTTCCTCTCTATGAGCAGTGGCGCGAGCAGTACCACGAGCTGGCGCGGTCCGGGGCTTAAGAGCCCCACGGGCAGCTCCGAACCGCTGTGCGCCAGTCCTGCGGTTCTACCGAGTCAACTCACACCGTACGCGGCTCGCGCTTTGTGACTTGGCTGGCTCCAGCGGCTGACCCCAAAGCGGCTTCTCAGGTCCTCGATCGCCGCAGTCGACTGTACGCCGACGCCACTCACCACTGTTGGGCATACCGTACTTGGTCGGATGGCGATCTCCAGGCGGCCGGTTTCGACGCGGGCGAACCCAGCGGAACCGCCGGGCGGCCGATCCTGGGAGCTCTGGAGCGGGCCGACGTCGTTAATTCAGTTTGCGTGGTGTCGCGTTGGTTCGGCGGAACGCGACTCGGCACCGGTGGGCTTACGCGTGCCTATGCGGATGCGGCGCGGCTGGCAATCGAAGGTGCGATCCCCGCTCGCCGGTTGCCGGAAGTGGGGGTCTGGTCGCGGTTCGAGACACGCTTCCCGTACGGCGCCACGTCGCAGGTGCGTCGCGTGGCGGCCAAACACGCGGCGCGCGAGGAGAGCGCGGATTACGGGGAACGGGTGAAGCTGGTGTTGTCGGTGCCGGCTGAACAATCCGGCAGGTTCGAGCGCGCATTGGCCGAGATCGGTGCCGGAACGGTTCATGCGTCATCCCTGGGGGAGTGCCTTCGCCCGTCGAAGATCGCCCAGCGGAAGGGGTAAAGCGGCTTGACGCTTCGCGCACGCGACACCTACTTTTGATTCATGAGGAGTTAGCGTATGACCGACGAAGCACAAAAGAAAGGAACCGTCGACGACTTGCTTGCCGATGTCGAGGCATATATCGACGATTGGTTCCAGGCCAAACTGCCATTCACGTTTCAAGGAGGTGTCCGCTGGACGCCACCGACGGATGTCTATGAGACCGAGGATGACTACCGGGTAACGATGGCGATCCCCGGAATGCGCACGGAAGACATCGAAGTACATTTCGAGCGTGATACGTTGCGAGTCAGGGGAGTGCGGCGGGAGCGACAGGGCGATCCTCGGAACTACTTCAAGATGGAGATCCCGGTGGGGCCTTTCGAGCGGCGCATTCGGTTGCCACGATCGATCCAGGCCGACGAGATCACTGTTCACTACGAGAACGGCCTCTTGCGGATTACGGTTCCTAAGGTCTCTCGAGTCGACGTGTCCATCGAGTCGGCGTGAACAACACCCACATCGATACCACGATCCGCGAGCGGTTACGCGAGCTGGATAATCGTTATGAGGAGCGAGCGTACGCGTTTGTTCTCATGGCTTTGGAGGAAGTCGTGAGTCGCTTGCCTCGTCGACGACATGTCACCGGCGAAGAGCTGGTCGAAGGGTGTCGTGATTTGGCGATACGGCTGTATGGGCCGATCTCGAAGACGGTCCTCGAACACTGGAATATCTCAACCACACGGGACTTCGGAGAGATCGTTTTCAATCTGCTCGAGGTAGGGGTCCTTTCGAAGGACGAAGCCGACGACAAGACCGACTTCGATGACATCTTCGATTTCTCGAATGTCTTCGAGGTCCAATATCCATGGGGAGGGCGGCCGCTAGGATAGACCGCGAGCGCAGTACCCAACGACGGGAGGGGAGGTTGTGATGACGGAGTTTCCCGCGTGCCAAAAGTGTGGATCAGGCGTACTCATTCCACTGTCGGATTATGGCCGGGACGGGGCAACAATCGAGTACAAAGCGTGGGTGTGCACCAACCCCGATTGCGGTTTCAATCTTCGCATCGACAACGGCGAGATCTCATTCGGCCGCACCGTAGGTCAATCGCTCAAATAGCCATCCAGAGTGGCGGTGGATCGAGACGGTGATCCGCGCGATTATCTTCGATCTCGACAACACGCTGGTGGACTTCATGTCGATGAAGCGGCTGGCGGTCGACGCCGCCATTCACGCCATGATCGATGCCGGATTACCCTTTGATGTGGAAACAGCCGAGACGGAGATCCTGTCCGTTTACGAACGGGAGGGGATCGAGTATCAAACCGTGTTCGACGACTTTCTCGAGGCCAAGCTCGGGCACGTCGACCACAAGATCCTGGCCGCTGGTGTAGTCGCCTACCGGCGGGCCAAGGAGGCGGCGCTCGTTCTCTATCCGCACGTCACGGTGACGCTGATGGACCTCATCAAGCTCGGGCTGGATCTGGCGGTGGTTTCCGATGCCCCGCGCAGGGAGGCGTGGCTTCGATTGTGCTCGCTCAACCTGCATCACCTGTTCGATGTCGTGGTGACGTTCGACGACACAGGGGAACGCAAGCCATCCGCGGCGCCGTTCCGGCGCGTCCTTTCGGAGCTCGGCGTCGAGCCGCACGAGGCGCTCATGGTCGGTGATTGGCCCGAACGGGACGTTGTCGGAGCCGCCAAGGTGAACATCCAGACCGTTTTCGCGCGCTACGGAGATACGTTCGGAACAGTAGACTCAGGTGCCGACTACGAGATCGACGATATTCAGGAACTGATTGGCATCGTCAGCGATTTGAACGCAGGGAGGTCGGGGGGAGCGAAGGCCAATACATGAGCGAATGTCTGTTCTGTGGGATCGCCACCGGGGAAATCGATGCCAGCGTAGTGGCTGATGACGACCGGTGGCTGGCGTTCCGCGACATAAATCCGCAGGCGCCAACACACATACTGGTGATACCCAAGAGACATGTGGCGACCGTCAATGATTTGACGGGCGACGATGAAACTCTGGTCGGTGAGTTGGTACGCGCCGCGGCTCGGATCGCCACTGATGAGGGTATCGCTGAGGACGGTTATCGGCTGGTGCTCAATACGAACGCGGGTGCCGGACAGACGGTGTTTCATTTGCATTTGCATTTGTTGGGCGGGAGACCTCTTTCGTGGCCTCCGGGGTAGGCGAACTGATATGAGCGATAACGAACTGGCAAGGCGTCTTGCGGAGGATCAGAAGGCGGCCCTCAAAGCCGGCGACAAGATCCGCGTGGCGACATTGCGCCTAGTCTCGAGCGAGTTGACAAATAAGCGGATCGAGCTCGGTCGTGATCCCGAGGAGGACGAGATCATCGCCATATTGTCCAAGGGACAGAAGCAACGCCGCGAAGCCGAGGAACAATATCGAGAGGCGGGCCGGGAGGAATTGGCGGACAAAGAGGCGGCCGAAGCGGTGATCATCGGTGAGTATCTCCCGGAGCCGCTCGACGATGCCTCGTTGGCACAGTTGATCGACGCGGCGATTTCGGAAACCGGTGCCGAGACGCTCAGAGACATGGGTGCAGTCATGGGACGATTGATGCCGGAGGTCCGAGGCCGCGTCGACGGCAGTGTTGTCAGCGCGCGCGTGAAGGAGCGACTCGGCTGACGCCGCGCCACGGTTAGCAACCAGCCTACCATAGCGCCGTTTATCGTGACCGCAATTGCTGAGCCCCAGACTTTGGTCGCCCTAGAGTGGTCGGCGATCTGTGAATTGCTCGTGGAGCAGACCAACGCCGAGTCAGCGGCAGCGTCGCTGCGCGCGCTGAAGCCACTGCCCGACATCGACGCGGCACGCGACGCGTTGGCCGAGGTGGTCGAGGGGATGGACGTGATCGCCGGCGAGTCGGCACTACCAGCGCCCTACGTCGTCGATCAAGCTTCCACGGTGCGCGCTCTGGGGGTCGAAAGCGCCACGCTCGGTGGACCAGCGCTGATCTCAGCAGCGCGGACTCTCGAGGGCACCCGAAAGCTGGCCACGTTCCTCAAGCGAAACGCTGATCGCTGGCCGCGGCTGGCGACCCGTTTCGAACACGCTCCGATCGAGCCCCAGCTCGAGCGTACGATCCTCGATGCGTTCGACGGCGAGGCCAAGCTGGTCGACGAAGCCAGCCCCGATCTAAAGCGTTTCCGTCAGGGGGTGCGTCGACTCCGAACGACGATCGTCGATCGGCTGAACGCGATGCTCGCCGGACTGCGACACATTCTCGTCGCGGCCGATAGCCAACCCACGGTACGCGACGGTCGCTACGTGGTTCCGCTCAGGCGCGAGGCGCTATCCGAAGTGCCGGGGATCGTCCACGACGAGTCGATCTCGGGGGCGACGATCTTTGTCGAGCCGAGCGCCATGGTCGAGTCCAACAATGCACTCCGACAAGCGGGTCTCGCGGTGCATCGCGAGGAAGAGCGGATCCTGGGGGAGCTATCCCGTGCGCTCGCCGCTCGTCGCGGTGAGCTGGAGCGCGGTGCCCGCCTCGCGCTCCACGCCGAGACGGTGCTGGCCAGGGCGCGTTACGGGTTGGCGACCAACGGTCATTCGCCCGAGTTGGGAGGCGACACGTTGGCGTTAGTCGATGCGCGGCACCCGTTGCTGATCGCCCATTTGGACGAGA
>DAOWHI010000120.1 GCA_030641505.1 Gemmatimonadota bacterium
AGGATGCAATTCAGCTTGCTGTGCGAGTTGATCTTGGGGTCCTGGACGTCTGGGCGACCACGCCGGACGTAGCAGGTGTGAAGCTCGATGCCCGCTTCTCGAGCTGCGGGATCTACGCGCTTATGCTCGGCGATGATCACGATCGTCGGTCCACCCTCGTTGTATCGCGGATCTTGTGACGGTGTCTTCTTCTTGCCTCGCGTGACCATCAGGCGCACGTGGACGCCCGAATCCATGTCGTTGGCTTCGACTGTCTGATAAAGAGCCGCGGCTAGCTCGTCTCGCGACTTCCCAATATCGAGGGCGATCGCCTTGGCACTCTGGAATAATCGGTCGAGGTGAGCGTCTAGAGAAACGAACTTGCCATTGTGCAATCGGATCCCCTCCCACACGCCATCCCCTAGGCAAAATCCGGCGTCGAAGACCGAGACCTTTGCCTCGTTCCGCGGAACGAGTTCGCCGTTGAGGTACACCAAGACATTTTCGTTGCGCGGATCCTCGAGGAAGTCGTGCGTGCCCTTTACCATGTTTGTCCTCCGACGTTCATCTCAATCCGAGTCCTCTGACGTTGCTCTCAGACCACGCCAGCGGCGTTCACTCGTCGTAACGATGGACGCGACTACGGCGTCACCGGTGACATTTGTCGTCGTTCGCAGCATGTCCAACAGTCGATCGACGCTGAGAACGAGGGCCACTCCCGCTGTTGGTGCACCGATGGCCGCGAGGATCGAGATCAGGAACACGATGCCGATGCTCGGTACCGCAACCGCGCCAATAGAACCAAGCACCGCCATCAACAGAATCGTCGCTTGATCCGAGAGTGTGACTGCCGTGCCGGTTGCCTGGGCGATGAATAGCGCCGCGACGACGAGGAACATCGCCGTACCATCCATGTTGATCGTGGCACCGAGTGGCACTACAAAGGAGTTCACTTCATCGGTGACTTCGAGCTCCTCTTTGCACACCTCCAGCGTTACCGGCAGCGTCGCCGCGCTCGAGCTGGTGGAGAAGGCGACCAACTGGGCGGGTGCGATGGCCGAGAAGAAATGGCCGGGCTTGAGATCGCTGAACCAGCGCAGCAGCAACGGGTAGACGCCAAACGTGTGGAGAACCAGCGCGCCGATGAGCGTCAGCGCGTAAACCCCCAAGGCGGTGAGCAATGTCCAGAGCGCTCCGGGCGTCCGTCCGGGAATCGCCACGACGGTGTCCGCTACCAGCGCGAATACGCCGAGTGGGGCGATCCGCATCACCAGGTGCACGAGCTGGATGATGACCTCGAACGTCGCTCGAAACAGCGTCAAAAGCGGATCAGCGAGCTCTTTGGGCACTCGAATCAGTGCCACGCCCAACAGCAGGGACACAAACACGATCTGTAGCAGGTTTCGGTTCTCTGATGCCGCAGCCAAGAGGTTCTCGGGTACGAGCTGGACCAATGGGGCGAGCGGGCCG
Organism: Gemmatimonadota bacterium; assembly: GCA_030641505.1. Lineage (GTDB taxonomy): Bacteria > Gemmatimonadota > Gemmatimonadetes > JACCXV01 > JAHWKZ01 > CAMYLR01. The sequence continues at coordinate 1,450 of DAOWHI010000120.1, forward strand.
CCCTGGCCCACACTCTGTGCCGTGGTCGCGCTGGTCGCTACGTCCTCTCGGTACGTGGCTTCGAGCGTGGCCTGCAACTCAGCCGGAAGGTTCGCGCCCGGTTGGACGACGTTTACCGCGATGAGCCCGATCACGCCGGCGATAACCGTCGTGACGACGAAGAGCAGCAGGGTCCGCCCGCCGATCCTGGAGAGCTCCTTGAGGTCGGACAGCGAAGCGATGCCTGTCACCAGCGAGGATACGACGAGTGGCACCGCTATGAGCTTTAGCGAGTTGAGGAACAGGACACCCCACGGCGAAATCCAGTTCGACGTGAATCCCTGCCAACCCCACCTGGCTCCGAGAATACCGTAGACCAGCCCGAGAGCGATCCCGGCCATGATCTGCCAGTGGAGCTTGCGATACCACCGAAGATCACCGCTCACGTGAGATCGCTCGCTGTCACTGCTATGGCTGGCTTAACACATCTCTGCGCAACCCGCGACCCGGTCGGGCGCCGGTCGGATCGCCGTCCCGCAACACCGGCACACCGTTCACGATCACGTGGTGGATCCCGACCGCTAGCTGCTTGGGGTTTTCGAACGTCGCCTGGTCGCACACCGTGCTGGCGTCGAAGACCGTGACATCGGCGTAGTAGTCACGCGTCAGCGTCCCTCGATCGGCGAGCCTTGCGCGTGCAGCCGCCAGGCCGGTCATCTTGTGCACCGCCTCCTCGAGCGACAGCAACCCCTGCTCTCGCGAGTACCGGCACAGAACCCGTGGGAACGAGCCGAACGCGCGTGGGTGCGGCGTGTCGGTGGACAGCGGCCCGTCGAATGCGCGCACGCCGGCGTCGCCGCCGATCATCGTCCACGGTTGCCGGAGCGCCTCGATGAGATCGGCTTCGTCCATCGTAAAGAAGATCGCGCCCGTTCGGAGTTCGTCTTCGATCAGCACGTCGATGAGTGCTTCGACCGGGGATTGGGCGCGCTGTTCGGCCACCGCGTCCAGCCGCATCCCTTCGTAGTGGGCCAGTGACTCGTTGGCGATGTCTGAGATCAATACGCCGCCGGGGCCGCCGGCGCTGGTCCCGAGTTCGGGTTCGCCGGCGGGGGTCGTTCCGCTCAAGAACGTCTCTACGCTGTCTCGGAACGCGGGGTTCCGAAGCCTGGCAAGCGTCTCGGACGCTGTTCCCGCCTCGGCCCAATCGGGCAACAGGTTGTCGAGCCCGGTGCTGGACGCCGTGTACGGGTAGACGTTGGCCATCACGTCGACCCCGCGATCGCGGGCAGCCTGAATCCTCTCCACGGCGGTCACCATCTTGCCCCAGTTCGCGCGCCCACTGGCTTTCAAGTGGTGGATCAAAACCGGTGCGCCGCTCTGCTCGCCAATGGTGATCGCTTCGTCGATCGCATCCAGGAGCCCGACACCCTCGCTTCGCATGTGGGTGGCGTAAAAGCCTCCGTGCTCCGCCACGACCCGACTCAGCTCGGTGATCTCTTCGGTCGACGCAAATCTGCCCGGCGCGTACGAGAGACCGCTCGACAGGCCAAACGCGCCTTGTTCCATAGCTGCCGCGAGCGCGTCCTTCATTGCCTCCATTTCGGCCGGATCGGCGGCGCGTTCGTCGGGTCCGACACCGTGCAATCGGAGCGACGACAACCCGACCCACGTGCCGACGTTGATCGCTGTTCCGCGGCGCTCGAGCTCCTCGAAGTAGCCATCGAGATCGTCCCACGTGTACTCGATGCCCCACGGCGCGTACTCGCGCTCGCGTTCGGTACGCGGGCGGTTGCTAGCCGGCACGACGCTCGTCACCTCGCCGGTGATCTCGCTGGTGACGCCCTGGTGGATCTTGGAGATCGCGCGTCCGTCGGCCAGCAGCCGGAACTCGCTGTGACCGAGCATGTCGATGAATCCGGGGGCAACGGTTAGACCCGTCGCGTCGATCGTATCGCGCGCAGCGCTGCCATCCAGGTCGCCGACCGCCGCGATCCGATCGCC
>DAOWHI010000159.1 GCA_030641505.1 Gemmatimonadota bacterium
CGCCGAGTTGGGTAAGGTCGCCGGATTCGCGATCGAACACCCAGAAGTCGCCGCGCGTGTTCTCGCGCCATACACGGCGTGAATTGGTGAACACCAGCAGCTTCCGAAAGTCGTCAGACCAGGTGTAGCCCTCGACAGCCAGGGGCTGGTCGGCGCCAATGGGGATCAGGCTCCGGGCCGATACCAATACCTCGCTCTCGCCAGTGCGGGCGTCGTGCTGAACGATATCGCGCGCGCCGTCTAGGCTCGTCGATGGTTCGACCGTCGTATAGGCGGAGCCGTTCAGCCACTGCACCGGCCCGAGCCAAGCTCCGTGGATCCTGTTCGCTCCGAAAAGGCGCTCGAGCGTGACTCGGGCTGGATCGGCAGCATCCACGGCTGGGTCTTGAGCAATCGCGGGTGCGGGGATCGCGAACCACACGAGTCCGAGTAACATGATGGGAATTAGACGGCGCATCTCACATCCTCTTGGAAACGGTTCATATCGCGCGTACTGTTCGCGCTATCGCAACAGAAATCCTTCGGCCAATGGATCGTCGGGGTCGACCAGAAACTCGTTTCTGCCCGTGATATGGGCGGTTCCGCGCACCTCGGGCACCACTGCAGGAACACCAGCAACTTCAGCTGTCTCATAAACTCGAACCTGGAACTGCGTTCCGATCAGACTCTCGATCGTGATCCATTCACCGGTTGGGAGCTCTTCTCGTGCATGATGGATCGCGGCACGCCCGCTCACGCCGGTGCCGGTAGGCGAACGATCAACCTCCCCCTCGGCGAACACGCAGATGTTACAACTATGGACGTCGCCGACGTCGAACCGCTCAACAAAAATCGTCCCGTACAGGAAGTCGAGATCAGGCTCGCCCGCCGGGTGGTGGATCGACTCGCGTTCCGCTACGGCGCGCTTGATTCGCATACCGGCATCGATGATCTCCGGCGTGTTTCTTCGACCGAGTTCAAGTCCAAGCGACGGACCGTCGACGTACGCGTAGAACGCGCCCCCGAAGGCCAGGTCATAACGGACCTGCCCCAGCGTTTCGACATCGATGACTTGATCCAACGCCATTACGAACGAAGGCACGTTGAGAAACGAAACACCGGTTACGCGGCCGTTTTCGATCGATGCCACGGCGGTCACTCTCCCTGCCGGCGTGTCGATGCGGATCCGGCCGTCCTCGCCGGCGTCGATCAGCCCACACTCCAACCCGACCTTGACGAGTCCGATGATCCCGTGACCACACATCGTGCTGAAGCCCTCGTTGTGGAGGAACAACACGCCGATGTCGCCGTCCGATGTCACCGGTGAGGTGAGCACGCATCCGTACATATCGGCGTGGCCCCGAGGCTCCAGGATCAGCGTTCTTCGCAGATGGTCGTAGTGATCGTGGGCGTATCGACGTTTGGCGAGAATCGTGTCACCCGGAAGATCGGGAAATCCGTCGGTCACCACGCGTAACGGCTCGCCGGCGGCGTGCGCATCGATCGTGGTAAGGCGGACCCAGTCGCCGGGTGGCGTCCAGGCACTCGGTTTTGAGACGGTCACATGCCGCCCGAACCAATGTTGGCGTGCGCCGCCGCCAGGCGGGCCACCGGGATGCGAGGCGGCGAGCAGGAGACGTAGTCGAGCCCGATTTCGTGACAGAAGCGAATGGAGTCCGGATGGCCGCCGTGCTCACCGCAGATCCCGACCTCGAGGTCGGGCTGCTTCGACCTTCCCCACTCCACCGTGAGCGCCATCAGCCGACCCATGCCTAGTCGGTCCAGGACCTCGAACGGGTTGTCCTGCAGGATCTCTCGCTCGTTGTAGAGAGGCAGAAACTTCGTCTCCGCATCTTCGCGGCTGAAGGAGAAGGTGGCCTGTGTCAGGTCGTTGGTGCCGAACGAGAAGAAATCCGCCACCTCGGCCAGGCTCTCCGCGCGCAGGCAGGCCCGGACCACCTCGATCATCGTGCCGAACGCGAACTCGACCGCCACGCCGTACTCTTCCTTCACCTCGGCTTCCGCCTCCTCCACGTACTCCTTCACCCTCTTCAGCTCTTGGGACGTGCACACCTGTGGAACCATGATCTCCGGGCGCACCTGGACCCCGTCCGTGAGACACTCGGCCGCCGCCTCGAGCACGGCTCTCACCTGCATCTTGTAGATCTCGGGATAGGTGAGCCCGAGACGGACCCCCCGGTGTCCCAGCATCGGGTTGGTTTCACGCAGCTCCTGCGAGCGGCGCAGCATCGCCTCCTTGCGCGCGATCACGCGGTCGACGCGTCGCACGTCTACGACTTCCCTCACGCCGTCCGGCAATCCGGGGTCGGTCTCGGAGGTTCGCTCCTCCAGAGCCTTCAGGGTGCTCGTCAGCACGTCCATCCCCCGCAACGCGTCTCGGAGCCGGTGGAGCTGGTCGATTTCCTCCTCCAGCCGTGCCTGGGCGGGAAGGAATTCGTGGATCGGCGGGTCCAGAAGGCGAATGATCACCGGCCGGGGCGACATCGCCTGGAAGATCCCCCGAAAGTCGGCCCGCTGCATCGGCAGCAACCGCCCGAGCGCTGCGGCCCGCTGCTCGTCGTCCTCCGCGATGATCATGTCGACCACGATCGGCAGGCGCTCCTGCGCGTTGAACATCCGCTCCGTCCGGCACAGCCCGATGCCCATCGCTCCGTAGCTGATCGCTCGGACCGCGTCCTCGGGCGTGTCCGCGTTCGCCATCACCTTGAGCCGGGCTGCAGCGTCGGCCCAGGACAGCAGCGTGTCCAACTCGTCGAAGAACTCTGCCTCGACCGTAGGGACGTCACCGAGATAGATGTGACCGTTCGAGCCATCGATCGTGATGATGTCGCCTTCCTTCACTACGACGTCGCCGCTTATCGCCTGGGCGCGATCCTCGTCCACCATGAGCCCTTCCGCTCCGACGACGCACGGCTTGCCCATTCCGCGAGCTACGACCGCGGCATGGGAGGTCCCTCCCCCGCGGCTCGTGAGTACCCCCTGGGCAGCGAAGAAGCCGTGGATGTCCTCCGGCTTCGTCTCCTCGCGAACCAGGATCAAGTTGACTCCCTGCCGTCCGAGCAACTGGGCGCGATCGGCGTCGAAGACGACCTGCCCGCAGGCTGCACCCGGCGAAGCGGCTAGCCCAGTGGCAAGGGGGCTGCCGTCGAAGCTCGGATCGATCCTGGGGTATAGGATTTGCTCAAGATCGTCCGGGGTCACGCGCAGAAGTGCGCGTTCTCGGTCGATCAGACCCTCCTCGACCATCTCGACCGATGTACTGACCCGTGCGACCGCGTTCATCTTCCCGTTGCGCGTCTGCAGGCAGTAGAGGATGCCGCGCTCGTTGGTAAACTCGAAGTCCTGCACCTCGCGGTAATGCTCCTCGAGCTTCCTGCGCAACTCCAGGAGCTGCCCGTGCATGTCGGGCATCTCCTCGGCCATCTCCCGGATCGGCTTGGGGGTTCGAATCCCGGCCACCACGTCCTCGCCCTGGGCGTTCACCAGGTACTCGCCGTACAGCTCGTTCTCCCCGGTCCCGGGGTCACGGGTGAAGGCCACCCCCGTGCAGCTATCCGCCCCCATGTTGCCAAAGACCAGCGCGACGACATTGGCCGCTGTGCCGTGGGCCATGTCGGACGTGATCCCGAACTCGCGGCGGTACTCCACAGCCCGCGGCCCCATCCAGGAGCCGAAGACAGCCTTGATGGCGATCTCGAGCTGCTCATACGGATCGCTCGGGAATGGCCGGCCCGTGTGCTTGCGCACAACCTGCAGGAAGCGGCGGACGATCTCCTCCAGATCCTCGGCCTGCAGATCCACGTCGGCCTCCGCTCCCGCCAGCTCCTTCACGGACTCGAACTGCTCATCGAACTTCTCGTCCTGGATGCCGAGGGCGACCTTGCCGAACAGTTGAATGAGCCTGCGATACGCATCGTAGCCAAACCGCTGATCACCCGTCTGCGCGATCAGCCCGGCAAGACTCTGCTCGTTGAGACCGAGATTGAGGATGGTGTCCATCATTCCCGGCATGGACAGGGCGGACCCCGAGCGCACCGAGACGAGCAACGGATCGTCGGCATCTCCGAAGTGCTTTCCGGTCACCTCCTTGAGCCGTGCCATCTCGCCCCGCGCCTGTTCCATGACTCCCGTCGGCAGGGCACTCTCCGGAGATCCCAAGTACGCGAGGCACGCCTCCGTGCTGACGACGAAGCCCGGCGGCACTTTGATGCCGATCTGGGTCATCTCGCAGAGGTTGGCACCCTTTCCGCCGAGAAGGCGCTTGTTCTTCCCGTCGCCCTCCGCGAAGGACCAGATCCATCTTGTGCTCATCGTCTCCAAACTCCCTCCCGAGGTCGTGCTCGGCTCGGCCATCGGCCCGCTCATCTGCCGTCCGTCATCTTGGTCACGATCCCACTTCTCCTCTCGGTCCATGATCTGTTACCATCGACCCCTCGCTCATTGTCGTTCAACACCCCCGCGTCGAGCTCACGCCGCTTCGCGTGCGAGCACCCCGCGCAGGATCGTCAGCGCTCGCTCGGCATCGGACTCGCTGAACACCAGCGTCGGCCTGACACGAAGCGACCGGGGACCACACGCCAGCGTCGCCAAACCCGCCTCCCAACACGCCTTTCGGACTCGGCTTCGGTGCGCGGTGTCGGGCAGATCAATCGCCAACAGAAAACCTCGACCGCGCGCGTTCGTCACCTTGGCGAAGTCAGCCTCGATCGCTTGGAGCCCTTTCAGGAACGCCTTGCCAACCCACGCCACATTCTCCACCAATCGATCTTCCTTGATGATCTGCAGGTAGCGAGCACAACGAACCATGTCGACCAGGTTGCCACCGAATGTCGAATTGATGCGAGACGAGACCTTGAAGACGTTGGTCCCCACATCGTCGATACGACCGGTGCTCATGATCCCGCACACCTGGGTCTTCTTGCCGAACGCGATGATGTCGGGGGTCGGCCCAAGCTGTTCGAACGCCCACATCGAACCCGTCAACCCCATGCCGGTCTGGACTTCGTCGTAGATCAACAGCGCCTCATGGTGATCGGCCAACTCCCGCAAGCGATGGAAAAACTCCGAGCGGAAGTGAATGTCTCCGCCCTCGCTCTGAATCGGCTCGATCAGGATTGCCGCGATGCCATGTGGATCGCGTTCGAACGCCGCCTCGATCTCGCCGACGGATTGCTCTTCAGCGGCAGCCACCTTCTGCTCGTCGATCGGAAACTCGACCTTGGGGTTTGAGACCCGCGGCCAATCGAACTGCGGATAGTCGTCGGTCTTTGTCGGATCGGTGTTCGTGACCGTAAGCGTGTAACCGCTGCGACCGTGGAACGCGTCACGAAAATGGAGGATCTTGTCGGCACCCCCGTCGATTCCTTTGTCGCGGTTCTTTTGCGCTTTCCAATCGAACGCCGCTTTCATTGCGTTTTCGACTGCGAGCGCACCGCCCGCGATAAAGAACAGATGCTCGAAGCCTTCGGGAACGGCGATCTCCCTAAACGTCTTGACGAACCCGGCGTACTCTCCGCTGTACACATCGCTGTTGGCGGGATTGGAGAGTGCCGCCCGCAGGAGCGAAGTCCGAAAACCCTCATCCTTCATCTTCGGGTGGTTGTGCCCGATCGGTAGGGTCGCGAAGTACGAGTAGCAATCGAGGTATTCCTCGCCTGTGACTGCATTCACCATCGTGGTCCCATAGGAATTGTCGAGATCGATGACGAAATGAAAGCCGTCCACCAGGATGTTGCGCTCAAGGACCGGGAAGACCTGGTCGACCGGTACGCTGATCTCTGGCATATCACCCTCCGCTAGCTGAGATGGACCAAAACCGACGAACGAATCGCGGCGGCTGGCTAGCGTTCGGGTAGTTGAGCTACGCTGCCGTGCTCGTGGGCGCCGCGCCTCGGCCCGTGTTGGGGGGCGCGAAGATCGCCGGCCGCGCTTCCGAGGGAAGGAAGAGCCGGCCTGGGGAGAGTGCTTGGAAAGCGGGTGCTCGCATTCAGATCCCTCCTGAACGTTGTTCAACAAGAAATCTATCATCGGCCGGCGGGGATTGGTAGCCCAGTATCGGACCCGCTAGGTTCTGCGCGTCAGGTCAAGTTCTGCGAATTCCGCCCCCTTTCATCGATCGCGAATGCAGAACCGACTAATAACTCTTTTCGAGACCCACTTCGGCACCCGGCCCGAGGCCGTACTCCCGGTAGCGGCAGATGGTTCGTCAAGGACCTATCACCGGTTGGTGGCGCCAGACGGGCGAACTGCGATCGGCGCCTTTGGGCCCGATCACGACGAGAACCGTGCCTTTCTTTCATTTTCCCGTGCCTTCAACCGAGCTGGGTTCCCGGTGCCCGAGCTATATGCCGATGACGATGAAGCCGGCGTCTGGCTGATCGAAGACCTGGGCGACACCACGCTGTTCCGGGCCCGGCAGGAGGCGCGCGAGGGCGGCCACGAATTCGACCCGACGATCCTCGATGTGTATCGGCGCGTGGTGGAAATCCTCCCGCGATTCCAAATCGAGGGCGATGACATCGTCGACTATTCCGTGGCCTATCCGCGGGCAGCGTTCGACCGACAGTCGATCGTCTGGGATCTCAACTACTTCAAGTATCACTTTCTGAAGTTGGCCCAGATACCATTCAACGAAGCCAAGCTCGAGAACGACTTCGATGCCTTGGCTACATACCTACTCACCGCCGACACCGATCATTTTCTCTATCGCGACTTTCAGTCGCGGAACATCATGCTTCGCGATGGCGAACCGTGGTTTATCGATTACCAGGGAGGCCGGCGCGGCGCGTTGCAATATGACATCGCCTCGCTGCTCTACGATTCCAAGGCCGACATCCCCGAGCCCCTCCGCGCCGAACTGCTGGATCATTACCTATCGTCTTTGGCACGATACCTGGACTTCAATCGAGCGGCGTTCCTTGAAGTCTATCACGGGTACGTGCTGGTGCGTGTGCTTCAAGCGCTGGGCGCCTACGGTTACCGCGGCTTCTTCGAACGCAAGCCGCGCTTCCTTCAGAGCGTTCCCTACGCAGCCCGGAACATCGAACGGATCCTGGCCAATGGCTTGCCGATCCGACTGTCTGAGATCGAGCGGGTCTTGCGCACCATCATCGCCGAGTGGGGTGACGCCGACGGCGAGCTAGACACCTCTCGGCTCACCGTTTACGTGTACAGCTTCAGCTATCGACGCGGTTACCCCCAGGACCTCGGCGGTCACGGAGGAGGGTTCGTATTCGACTGCCGCGGCCTTCCGAACCCGGGTCGACTACCGCAGTATGCCGCGCTCAACGGGCGCGACCCGGAGGTTGCCGAGTACATCGCTGACCTCAGCGAGCTCGAGCCATTCTGGGAGAACGCTCGCTCGCTAGCCGAAGCCCAGATCGAGACTTACAAGCAGCGTGCCTTCACTAGCTTGAGCGTTTCTTTTGGATGCACGGGCGGGCAACACCGCTCGGTGTATCTGGCTGAGAGAATGGTGCGACATCTCGAGGCTCGGTTCCCGGAAGTTCGAGTTCGACTCCTTCATCGCGAGGAGCCGAGTTGGCCGCGGGTCGCAGCGACCCCGGCGGGCTAGAGGTCGTGGACGCCATGGTGCTAGCGGCCGGGCTCGGCAAGCGTCTCAGACCGCTCACCAACGACACGCCCAAGGCACTGATAGAGGTCGATGGCGTTCCGATCCTCGAACGAATCATCCGCTACCTAGCCGCGGCGGGTGTCGATCGCATCATCGTCAACGCCCATCATCATGCTGACCAGATGGAGCGTTTTGTTGCCGATCGAAAAGACCGTGACATCGAAATCCTACTATCGACCGAACCCGAACAGCCGCTGGGGACCGGTGGTGGCTTATTGCACGCTGCGCCGCTGTTCCGGCGTGATGAGCCGTTCGTGCTGTATAACGGCGACATCATCACCGATCTTGATCTCGAGGCGATGAGCCGCGCTCACCGAACCGATGATCGGTTGGCCACGTTGGCGGTCAATCACCGCGAGACCTCTCGGTGTCTGCTTTTTGACGATGAGGGTCTGTACGGGTGGGCTAACCTATCGACCGGTGAGTCGGAAACGTCCCGCCCGGTGCGCGGTGAGAAGTGTCGGATTCCGTTCGCAGGGGTTCACGTTCTTTCACCGCGGATCTTTGACCTGATCAGCGAGCGCGGCGCATTCTCGATCATCCCGCTCTATCTCCGGCTCGCCCGCGCGGGATACCGGATCCTACCCTACGACGTCAGCCCGGCTTTGTGGCTCGAGATCGGCAACCCGGAGCGGCTCGAGACGGCTCGCCGCGTAGTTTCGACGCTCAGGGGTCGAAGCGGTCTTTCTCCATAATCACCGCGCCGGACTCATCGCCGAACGTAAACACTGATCGGAACGTTCCCTCGACACCGACCTCGGCGCCTTCGCGCGGAGCGCCCAACCCCCGACTCACCACGTTCATCGTTCCGGTGCCGTCGTTGATTCGATAGGCACCCTGGCCCAAAGCACCAAAGGCACGCGTCACCTCACCCTTCACGCGTACGGTTTCGCCCTCGTAGCGACCGGGATCATCGAGCAAGGATTGAATCGACATTGTGCCGCGGCACGCCGAAGCGAGGGCAGCGCCTGCGGCTAAAACACCGATCAATAACATGGTGCGAGATCGGATCTGGATGGACATGGGCAGACTCCTGCTTGAGGTTTGACGAAGTTCAACCTAACGCGCGCCGCAGAGCTTGGCCGGTGTTTTTGCCGCGATCCGAATGGAGGATAGCTTTTCGTTATGGCCGATCCAACGAGCGGACACGCCCAGATCGTCACGTACCGTGACGAGTTCCAAGCAGTTTTCGAGACCCTCAACCTCGATTGGATCGAAGAGCATTTCTGGATCGAGAAAATCGACCGCCAGGTGCTGAGCGATCCCAAGCGTACGATCGTGGATCGCGGTGGTGAGGTGTTCTTTGCCGTCGAAGGTGACATCGCGGTCGGGACGTGTGCGCTCATCAAACATGACAACGGGGTCTATGAATTATCCAAGATGGCGGTTCACCCGTCAGCCCAAGGACGCGGCCTGGGCAACCTGCTGATGGATGCGATGATAGCCTGGGCCAGCGAGCACCGTGCAAAGCAAATCTTCCTCGAATCCAACACCGTCCTGAGGCCAGCGATC
>DAOWHI010000163.1 GCA_030641505.1 Gemmatimonadota bacterium
GTAGCGCACGAGCTGCGTGTAGCCCGCCGCCATCAGCAGAACAAGGATCCAGACCCCGACGTAGGGTCGCCAGGTCCAGTCCCAGGCCACGCCTTGGGCCGAGCACCACCATTGCACGGTTACTGGACAGCCACCTCGTCGCCGCGGGTCTTAGCCAGAAGCGGCAGATCGTGCACCCAGTCTGCCTGTCGGGTGCCAAAGGGATATGCAACAATCGCCGGGCCCGATGGCGAGAACGCGAGCACCTGCGCCGCGTGTCCGACGTCGTAATCGCCCGTCGTGTCGTGCGGCATGACGCTTCGCGTCAACTTGAGCTCGGCTTGGATCGCAGCGACTTCGGCGGTCGTGCCGCGCAATCCGATGAACGAGGAGTCGAAACGGTCCAGCCACTCGCGGATCCGCTCCGGTGTGTCACGATTCGGATCAGTCGTTACAAACACGACTCTCACGCGTTGCCGAGTTCGCCAGCCCACTCGACCGAGGGCTGCGGCGATGTTCGCCATGTGAACCGGACAGACATCGGGGCAGTTGGTATACCCAAAGAAGAGCAGCGTCACGTACCCATCGGTCCGGGCGTGAAAATCGAACTCGCTACCCCCGGTGTCGATCAGCGAGAAGTCGGGCCTGGGGATCGGGCTGGCGAGCCGAGTCCCGCGGAGTTCGTCGCCAGTTTTATCCCGATTGCTCTCGCGCACCGAATCCACCGACCCACAACCAATGACCACCAGCCCAGCCAGGAATAGCGATCGAGACACAAGGCGGCACGCTCCGACCATCGGGCGAATATTAAGTTGGTGGCCGAGCTCCCGGCACCACTCAACCGAAAGGCGACAATGGCCATCCTCAAGGTCGGCGACCGAGCCCCGGATTTCGACCTCCCCTCGACTGAGGATCAGGACATCCGGCTCGCCGATCTCGAGGGGAAAAGAGTGGTGCTCTATTTCTACCCCCGCGATATGACGCCTGGTTGAGCGGCGGAGGCGCACGCCTTCAAGGGCAGGATGCCCGACTTCGCCAGGCTCAACGCAATGGTCCTCGGAGTTTCGAAGGATTCGATCGCCAGCCACAGCCGCTTCCAAAAGAAATTGGGCTTGCCATTCCCGTTGCTCTCCGACGCCGATAGTGACGTCTGTGAGCGATACAACGTACGGAAAAAGAAGACGTTGTTCGGACGCGAGAGCATGGGAATCGAGCGGACGACGTTCGTGATCGACGAGACGGGTCGGATCGCGCACGTCTTTCCAAAGGTGAAAGTGAAAGGTCACGCAAAGGAAGTCTTCGAAACGATAGCGGGGATGTAGAAAAAGCTCCCTCCCGAATTGGGAGAGAGCCTTAGATAGCTAGCAGCAACGAATCGTCCCCCTATACGCCGAATGACTCTCCGCAGCCGCAGGTCGACTTGGCATTCGGGTTGCCGATCTTGAACCCGGCGCCGTTCAAACCGTCCACGAAGTCGATCTCCGCCCCCACCAGATAGGGCGCGCTGTACTTGTCGACCAAGAAGTCGACCTCGTCGATCGCGAGCACCGAATCGGTCTCTTTGCGATCGTCAAAACCCAGCGCGTACGAAAAACCATGACAACCCCCACCCACCACGCGCACACGAAGGCCCTTGTCTCCTAGGTTTTCTCGGTCGCGCAACTCTTTGATTTTGGCGCTGGCCGTCGGGGTAACGGTAATCACCTGATCTTGGTTCTGCGCTTCGGCGATCTCGGTCATGCTCCTCCAATCGGATATGGCATGTCTGTGACCCCCCAACGGTAACGGAGCGGGCACTGATCGTCAACGTTCTCGACTATCCACTGCATTCCCCAGGCAGTCCCCAGGCTTTCCCCCGATTTCCACCAGATATTGTGGATAATCAATCCTCAAACCACTGCATCTTGTACCCTTATCTTGACAAGCTTGGTCGCCGTTGATAGAATGATCGTCGCCTCATCCTGACAGACAAAAAGAGCAATCGACGGGTCGCTGATTGCCCTTCCGCTCGGACGGCGTTCGACCTACAGCGGCTCCCTTTTCGTTCCCTCGGGCGACGACATATGAGTTCCGGTCGTCGTGACAGAAAGGCTCGCTCATGGCCAAAACCTCGTTGGACCAGTACCTGACCTTCCTCACCGAGCCCGACGCCGCAACCATCCTCCAGCGATCGAAAAAAACGGATACCTACTACGACGATTCCCTCGCCGCTGACGTGTTGCGGAACAAGTACCTCGCTCCCGGCGAAGAGGGCCCACTCGATCTATGGGAGCGGGTGGCGCGGGCGCTGGCCTCCGTCGAGGAAGACCCTGGTTACTGGTTCGAGGAGTTCTTTGCGATCCTGTTCGACTTCAAGTTCGTCCCCGGCGGGCGCGTCATGCACGGCGCAGGTCGCGACGACGCTCGTCGCAAGCCCACACTCTCCAATTGCTATGTCATCCCGATCACCGAGGACAGCCTCGAAGGCATCTACAAGTGCCTCGCCGAGAGCGCCATGGTCTATCGCACCGGGGGTGGCGTGGGCACCGACCTGTCGATCCTGCGCCCCAAGGGTGCCGCGGTAAACGCCACGGTTGCCGGTTCACCAGGTTCGACCTCGTTCATGAACCTCCTCTCGGAGTCGACCAATACGGTAAGCCAGGCCGGACGGCGCGGCGCGCTTATGCTGACTATGCGGATTGATCACCCCGACATCGAGAGTTTTATCACGATCAAGAACGACCAGGATCGTCGCAAAGTGCAGCACGCCAACATCTCATGCCTGATCACCCACGAGTTCATGACGGCGGTGCTCGAAGACACCGACTTCGATTTGCGCTGGGGCGGCGAGGTCTTCAAGACGGTGCGGGCGAGCGATCTATGGCGGACAATCATCGAGAACGCTCACGCCAGCGCTGAGCCGGGGATCATCTTCTGGGACACCATGCGGGAGCACCACAACGTCGAATACGCCAACCCGATCGCGTCGACGAATCCCTGTGGCGAGCAACCGCTGGCCGCCTACACCGCGTGCAACCTGGGATCGATCAA
>DAOWHI010000242.1 GCA_030641505.1 Gemmatimonadota bacterium
CGAAGGCGAACTCGACCCAGACGCCGTAGACGAAGCGCTATTCAAGTCCTTCTTGTACACGTCGGATCTCCCGGATCCAGACTTGCTCATCCGCACCAGCGGCGAGCTCAGAGTATCCAATTTCCTTCTGTGGCAAGTCGCCTACACGGAACTGTACGTGACTGACGTCCTGTGGCCCGATTTCGATCGCCAGGCGTTCGTGGACGCGATCGCTGCTTTCCAGAATCGAGAACGGCGGTTCGGCACGGTCCTCACTTGAGAAGCACGAGCGCACCGGTCGAGCCGACAGCGCCCGGCCGGCGAATGGACCGCAAACTAGGCCTCCGACTCGCCACCGCAGCGGTTCTGGCGCCCACGTTCGTGCTCACCATGGTTGTTGGCCGAGAGCTGTTCCTGCTCGCCGTGATGGTGTTGACCGTGGCGGCCGGGATCGAGTTCTTCAGTATGGCAGAGCAAAAGCCATACCGGGCCCGACTTGTGCCCGGGGTCACACTGGGCTTGGTTTTCCCGCTGTTCTTCTATCAGGCGCCTGGGGACTCGGCGCTGCTGGTCGTTGTGCTTACTGCCGGGGTAGTCGGCGTTGCCGCGGCGCAGATGCTCGATCCACAGGGCCGCGAGGCGATCGCAACCGTGGCTTTCACGCTGCTGGGTGCGCTCTATACCGGCTTGTTGTTTGGTCACCAGATCTTGGTCCGTGAGATCAGCCGCGAGATCGCAGGCGCGCCGTACTGGTTGGGAGCGATTCTGCTGGCGATACCGCTTGTGCTGACCTGGGCAAACGACACGGTCGCGTACTTTGCCGGGCTCAGCTGGGGGAAGAGGCCATTGCTGGCTAGGGTAAGTCCAGGCAAGTCGATTGAGGGCGCCGTGGTGGCGCTCATGGCGACGATTGTCTTGGGCGCGGTTGCCGGGAGCCTGGTGACGCGGTGGTTTCCGCCATTTGGACCTGTGCACGGTTTGGCAATCGGTGCTCTGGTTGGCGTAGCTGCCCCGTGTGGGGATTTGATCGAGTCGGCATTCAAGCGCGATGCAGGCGTCAAGGACGCCTCGCAAATAGTACCTGGGCACGGTGGCGTGCTCGATCGATTCGACGGCGTGCTGATTACCGTACCGCTCTTCTACTACTACTTGGTTGGGGTCGTGCTATGAGCGAGCGAACCCGGATCGTCGTTCTCGGTGCCAGCGGCTCGATTGGCGCAAGCGCGCTTGACGTGATTGCTAAACTCGAGGGTCGGTTCGAGATCGTCGGTTTGTCGTGCGAAACCAAGTGGCGTGAGCTGGCCGCGATCGCCGTTCAGGTTGAGCCCCAGGCGGTGGCGATCGCAAATCCGAAGGCGCACCGCGAGGCGGTCGAGGCCTCGGCGTTCGGTCCTGGCGTGCGGTGTCTTGGCGGTCCTGACGGGGTGGCCGAGCTAGCAGCGTGGGACAGCGCCAACGTCGTGCTGAACGGCATTGTTGGAGCGGCTGGACTGCCGGCCACGCTGGCCGCACTCCAAGCCGGCAAACGGGTAGCGTTGGCCAACAAGGAATCGCTAGTCGTCGGGGGGGATCTGGTGATGGCTGCCGCCGAGCGTGACCAATTACTGCCCGTCGACAGCGAGCACTGTGCGATCTGGCAGCTCCTAGCGCATCGTCCAGGAGAACGGCCGCGGCGGATTGTGCTGACCGCCAGCGGGGGGCCCTTCAGAGGAACGCCGGCCGAACAACTCGCTGCCGTCGACGCGCGTGATGCGCTCGCCCATCCGACCTGGTCGATGGGACCCAAGATCACCGTCGATTCAGCAACGCTGGCGAACAAAGGCCTAGAGATCATCGAGGCCCATCACTTGTTCGGGGTCGCATACGATGAGATCGACGTCATCGTTCATCCGCAGTCGATCGTACACGGCATGGTGGAGTGGGCGGACGGCGCGCTGTTCGCGGAACTCGGCGAACCCGACATGCGGTCCCCGATACGAGCTGCGCTCACCTATCCCGACCGAGCGTCTTCCGGCCGGAGGGTAGACCTAACCCGGCTGAGCGGGTTGACATTCGAGGCTCCCGATGAGGAGCGGTTTCCTGCGCTGGGCCTGGCCCGCGCGGCCGGCGAGATCGGCGGGACGGCACCGGCGGTCTTCAACGCCGCCAATGAAGTGGCCGTCGGCGCGTTCCTTGCAAATCAGATAGGCTTTCTCGAGATCGCGTCGTTGTGTGAGCGCGTCCTCGGCGCCCATCACGCCGAGCACGCGAGCTCCGTCGAGACGCTGATGGCGGCCGATACTTGGGCCCGCCAGCGGGTGTCCGATTGGGCCGGCATCGAACGGACCCCGACCGCAACGGCGGGGTAAACGGGAGCGAAATGCAGACCCTCATCCTCACCATTCTTGTTCTCGGCCTGCTCGTCTTCGTCCATGAGTTGGGTCACTTCCTGACCGCCAAGTGGGCCGGGATTGCGGTGCCTCGATTCTCGATCGGGCTCGGGCCGCGGGTCGCTGGCATTCGATATGGTGAGACCGATTACTGTTTGTCCGCGGTTCCGTTCGGCGGCTACGTAAAGATGGCCGGCATGGAGGGCGAGGAGGCGTTCGAACAGCTCGAGGGTGGTCCGGTCGAGGAAGTGATCGACGAGGAAGTGAACGTTCCGCCGGAACAACGGTACGACAACAAATCGATCCCGGTGCGGTTGTTGGTCGTGAGCGCCGGTGTGCTCATGAACTTCGCGTTGGGGTGGGTGATCTTTGTCTCGCTGGCCTTGACCGAAGGCAGACCAACCGTATTGGGCACCACGGTCGAGGAGGTGGACAGCCTTGCTGCTCGGCGGTTCGGGCAGTTGGCTGCGCTACCACGCGGTGCGACGATCATTGAGGTTGAAGGCCAGGCGGTGGAAAACTGGCACGAGGTCGATGCTGCGATCGCCCGCGGTCAAGATGGTGTTGTCGATCTCGCGTTGGCATCTGGCGAGACGGTTTCGGTGCCGGTCCGCGATGATGATGACCGACGAGCGCTGTCGAGCGGGCTAATCGCGCGCGTCGAGCCACTAATAGCGGAGCTCCAAGCGGAAGGGCCGGCCGCGCGGGCGGGCATCCAAGTGAACGACCGAATCGTATCAATCGATGGGATCGGGACCGATGCCTTCGTGGACGTTACACGGCTAGTTCGCGAGCGCCCCGATCAGGACATATCGATGGTCGTCGAACGCCCTGCGGGCAGTGGGACCCTGGTGACGGTTGACGTCCGGACGGGCTCCGAGAAGAACCCACGTCCAGGCGACGGCAAGTTTGTAGACATGGGGTGGCTCGGTGTGACCGCAGCGGTCGGGAATATCGAACTCGGATTCCGCGATGCGATCGTGGCGGGCAGTTTGTCGACTTGGCGCGCCGGGTCGCTCATTACCAACGGCCTTTATCAGCTGGTCTCTGGTGGCGTCAGCCTGCGCGCCCTAGGGGGCCCGGTGGCGATCGGACAGATGACGGGCCATTTCGCGCGCCGAGGATTCAGCAGCTTGTTGGGTTGGATCGCCCTTTTCTCGATCAATCTGGCGATCCTCAACTTGCTTCCGATACCCGTGCTTGACGGCGGGCACGTGCTCTTTCTCGGGATCGAGGGTATGCGTGGGCGACCATTGTCATCGAACCAAAAGCTGCGCCTCTCGCAGCTCGGTATGGTGTTTCTGCTCGTGCTAATGGCGTGGGCATTTACGGCCGACATTCTCCGACTCGTCGGGCTGTAATCAAGGCACCAAGCGCGCATCGCGATGCCAGCGTGCGGGTCTGGCGGGGTGCGGAAATCGAGTCGGTTCACGCGCTGGACGCGGCGTTTGTTGACTCCGATGGTGCCGCGCTCGCGCTCTACGGCGAGCCAGAGCGCCGTGCGTACTTGCGCTCCTCCGCCAAGCCGATCCAAGTATTGCCGTTGATCGAGCGGGGGTTGATCGACCGATTCGGGTTCACGTCAGCAGAGATCGCGGTCATGGTTTCTTCCCATAACGGCGAGCCATTTCAAATCGATGCGGTAAGGACGATCCTGGCGAAGGCTCGGATCGAGGCGAAATCGCTCCAATGTGGCCCGCACGAGCCGCTACACCCACCAACTGCGAAGAGCCTGCGTCTGCTCGGCGAGGAGCCCTCGTGCCTGCACAACAATTGTAGTGGCAAGCACGCTGGGATGTTGGCGGTGTGCAAAGCCGAAGGTTGGCCACTCGATACGTATCTTGACCCGGATCACCCATTGCAGCGCCGCATTCGCTCGCTGGTCGCCGAGCTGGCGGGTGTTGACGAGTCATCGATCGGGGTCGCGGTCGACGGTTGCGGACTCCCGACGTTCGCGCTCTCGATTCACTCGATGGCGACCGCGTACGCGCGGTTGGCAGCGGCCGATCAAGCACGCGATACGGACCTCGCCCGCGCAGTCGGGAAGGTGTTCGACGTGATGGCGGCGCACCCGGAGTACGTTGCCGGGACCGATCGGTTGTGCACGGTGATCCTGGCGGCGCATGGCGAGCGGGTGGTCGTCAAGACCGGCGCTGAAGGCGTCTATTGTGGAGCGTTGCGTGGCGAAAGTCGCGGTCTGGCACTGAAGATCGTAGATGGCGCGCGCCGCGCTCAGGACGT
This sequence comes from Gemmatimonadota bacterium, assembly GCA_030641505.1. GTDB lineage: Bacteria > Gemmatimonadota > Gemmatimonadetes > JACCXV01 > JAHWKZ01 > CAMYLR01. The sequence continues at coordinate 4,590 of DAOWHI010000242.1, forward strand.
AGCGCTCGTGGCGCTATTGGTTGACCTCGGGGCCATCGACTCGTCGGGGCTGGATGCGTTTGCTCGGCCCGAGGTGACGAATTGGGCTGGGGAGGTCGTTGGTCATCTCGATGCCCAGCTCCCAGTTACAGACGCATTGTGATAGTCGCCGAGGCAACAGCGATCGTAGCGCTGGGTGCCGCCGCCGCGCGTGGCGGCCGTGATCGACTGCGCGAAGCACTCGAGCGAGCGCGTGGGTTGCTGCCGGCAACCGATGTCGAGGAGTATCTGTTGCAGACCTATCTCTTTGCTGGCTTCCCGAGCACGATCAATGCGTTCTTTACCTGGCAAGCTTGGGCGTCCGAAGGCGGTGGGCGCGAGACGCCTCTCGGGGCGGAGCCCGACCAGCCGGCCGAATGGCGGACGCGCGGGGAGCGCCTTTGCCGCCTCGTTTATGGTCAGAATTTTGAGGCACTGCAGCGCCGGCTGAGCCGCCTACACCCGGCACTCGCGGATTGGACACTGGTCGAGGGGTACGGAAAAGTGCTAAGCCGGCCCGGGCCCGACCCGGCGTGCAGGGAGTTGGCGGCAGTCGGCGCGCTGATCGCGGTGGCTGCGGATCGACAGCTCGCAGCCCATCTGAAGGGTGCGGTCAACGCTGGTGTTTCGCCGGAGGTTCTGGTCGCGGCCACGAAACAAACCGCGTCTGAGTGGGGCGAGGAGGAACGTGTCGAACGCTTGCTCGCTGACGTCGGACTGATATGACCGTAACCGGCGTGACCCGCGTGTGCGTCCGATACGCGGAGACCGATCAACAAGGTGTCGCTTACCACGCCAACTACTTGGTATGGATGGAGGTCGCTCGAACGGAGCTGCTAGCAGCGGCCGGTTTCCCATACCGACGCCTGGAGGAAAAGGGTGTGTTCTTTGCAGTTGCGGACGTCAAATGCCGTTACGTAGGTGCTGCCCGCTACGATGACGAGGTAGAGATC
>DAOWHI010000279.1 GCA_030641505.1 Gemmatimonadota bacterium
ATCGGTGTGATGTCCTTGAACTGAATGCCCGATTGCGGGAAATCCGGGATGTTTCGGATCACGCTTTTTAGCCGCGTTTCCAGGTTCTCGTCTCGCACATCTCCTCCGTCATGCCCCTACCGGCTCGAATGTTCGAGCGGCGGCAGCACCGTTAGGGGATCGACCGTACCACCCCGCCACCGCAGCTCGAAGTGTAAGTGATCACCGGTCGCGTTCCCGGTGTGCCCCACCCGCGCTATAACCTGGCCGCGCCGGACCGTTTCGCCTTCCCGCACCAGATTCCGGACGTGGTGGGCGTACAGCGAATGAAGATCGGCCCCGTGATCTACGATGACCAGGTTCCCATAAGCGCCTGACCGTCCACTCGTCAGCACTCGACCGCTGGCGACCGCGTGGACGGGCGTTCCCTGATCGGCGCGCAGATCGAGCCCGGCATGAAATCGCCTCCCGTTTCCGCTTGGATTGCGTCGGACACCGTATCTTGAGCTCACGATCGAAGCCTGATCCGATGCTAGCGGCCAGACCAGCGAACCGAGAACCCCAGTCAGCGAGCCGACCGCGGCGGCGGGCGGGCGGGCCTCCTCCCTAACCGATGTCCGCGTGTACACCGTCGAGCACCCGACTAGCAAGATCAGGGCCGGTAGCAGTCTAATGTCGGCAAAGATACTCAGTTCTCACTCCACTCAATAACTTGTACTCGTTGATTCTCGTTGAGTTTTTGCGTTTTCGTTTCTATCGTATCTATATACACAACAGTCGAAACCACGATTGCAATGGCTCAAACCTACCGGGAGCCGTTTATGAGACACTTTAGTTGGAGAATCGCGACGTCGATCCTGACCACACTCGTACTCGTGGTCGGTGCTGCCGATCGCGCTCAGGGCCAAGGTACGGGTCGTATCACCGGCGTCGTAACCGAAGCGCAAACGGACGCCGGCGTCGGAAACGTCCAGATCGCCGTCGAAGGCACCGGACTCGGAACCGTGAGCGGTCAACGCGGCACGTTCTCGATCGCCAATGTCCCCGCTGGCGACCAGACCCTTGTCTTTAACATCCTCGGCTACGAAACCCATCGCGAAGCGGTCACCGTGGAGGCGGGCAGTGTGGCCAACGCAGACGTGGCGCTCGTCGAGGGATACTTGGAAATGGGGACCATAATGGTCATTGGCGCTTCGCGCCGACCGACGCGAATCGTCGAGGCCCCGGCCGCGGTAAGCGTGGTTTCCGGTGAAGAGCTCCAGCGGGAAGCGTCCCACGGTCAGCTCCCCAAACTGTTCCAGAGCAAACCCGGGATCGACGTCGTTCAGAGCGGCGTGCAGGATTTCAACATCAACGCGCGGGGTTACAACTCGTCACTCAATCGCCGGGTGCTCGTCCTACAAGACGGCATCGACCGATCGCTCGGCTTCCTGCAATCGCAAGAGTGGACATCGCTTTCGATGCCGCTCGAAGACCTCGGCCGGCTCGACTTCGTCCGCGGCCCGGGCTCGGCGCTCTACGGCGCCAATGCGTTTAGCGGCGTGTTGAACATCACCACCCCGGCACCCGGCGACATCATTGGCAGCAAGCTGTCCGCCAGCGGTGGCGAACGCGAGACCGGGAGGATCGACTTCCGTCACGCCGGCCAATCCGAGAGCGGCAATTGGGGTTACAAGGGCAACATCGGGTACGTCTCGGTCGGCAACTCGTTCTCCGAATCCCGGACCCAGGCAGACGCGGTCGGCGAGTGCCCAGGCCCACCAGCGGACTGCGAATTCGAGTACGGTCCGCTGCCGACGGAGGTGGCTTCCGTTGACGAAGACGCGGTGAACTCGCTATACGGCAGCGCGCGTCTCGACCACAACTTCGACAACGGGTCGCTGTGGTCGGTCGAGGGCGGATCGACGCACGTCGAGAACGAGATCTTCGTAACTGGCATCGGGCGCGTTCAGATCAACGGCGCCAACCGCCCGTGGTTCCGCAGCCAGTACGCGTCCGAGCGATTCACGGCGATGGGCTGGTACAGCGGGCGGCGCAGCAACGACCCCGGAGCCGGAGGAAACAACCAGACGGCGCTGGCGTCAGGGCGCGAGCTGCGCGAGGTGTCAGACATCTTCCACCTTGAACTTCAGGGCAACGTCACCGCCGATGACGGCGCGTTTCAACTGGTCGGCGGGGTTTCGAACCGCTGGTACTCGGTCGACACCGAGGAAACACTGATGGACGACAAACAGGACGACACGATCACCAGCGTGTTCGGCCAGGCCGAATACCAGTTCAACCCGGTGTTCAGCGGCCTGTTTGCCCTCCGGTACGATCACTTCACGGTGATCGACGCCGACAAGGTGGCGCCCAAGGCGGCGATCGTGCTGTCGCCGGATGCCAACAACTCGATTCGATTCACGTTCAACCAGGCGTACCAGATCCCCAACTACTCGGAGCTCTTCCTCAACGTCCCCGCAGGTGCGCCGGTCGACCTCGCACCGTTACAGGCAGGGATCGAGGAAGCCGTCCGTCAAGCGACAGGCTGTCCGGCGGCGCCAACGTGTGTTCCCGCCCTTCCGCTCGGCTTCGGTCTCACGCCGGTGCTGGCACGCGGCAACGATGACCTTGTCGTCGAAGAGCTGACCGGCTACGAGGTGGGCTACAAAGGGACACTGGCTGGCGGTCGGGTATTCGCCACCGTGGACGTGTACTTCAACAAGATCGACGATTTCGTCACCGACCTCTTGCCGGGCGTGAACCCCGACGACTTCGCGCCATACGAGCTGCCAGCCGCTTTTGGTCCCGGCGGGCCGCTGGAACCACTCGCACCGACCGTGCTCGGGGGGATTCAACAGGCCCTCGGGGCCCGGGGCGTCGCGTTCACAAACCTGGCCGATGGCAGCCCGGCGTTCGTCGTGTCGTACACCAATGCCGGCGAGGTCAGCGAGCAAGGCGTGGAGATCGGCTTCTCGTTCCTCCTAACACCGAACCTGGTGGTCGATGCCAACTACACCTTCTTTGACTTCGAGATCGACGACAACACGAGCACAGAAGGGGCCGTGATCCCAGAGGAAGAGTTGCTTCCAAACACGCCTGAGAACAAAGGCAACATCGGCATTACGTACAGCCAACCGG
>DAOWHI010000106.1 GCA_030641505.1 Gemmatimonadota bacterium
CCTTAGGGATTTCCCGAATCTCGGCCTGGGCGGTGACCAGCGTGACGGTACGATCCAGCACCTCGACTTCGCGGCCGTCGATCTCATCGAGCAGCTTGGCGAGGTTCGGTACGATGAGATCGATGACGTTCAATTCGAGTGCTTCTGTCTCGGTGATCGCATCGGCCTCGCGCACTGCGCGTTCGGCCCATTCAGCGTTGCGTCCCCGCTTCTCGGCGATCGTGCGAATGAACGCCACTGTGTCGTTCAAGATCTTGCGTTCGAGATCGGTCTGGCCCTCGATCTGTTCTTCAGCCACCGAGTCAGCCGGAGCCGGCCCGCCAGGCGCGATGTCCCCTCCGCCAATGTTGATCGGTGTCGCCGCGCCGATGTTCGTACCCGGCGCCATCGCGGCCACATGCGCGGCAAGCGTGATGAAAACCCCGGCCGACCCGGCTCGAGCCCCTCCGGGCGAGACGTACACGACCACCGGTACACGGCTGGCGAGCATCGCCTGGATAATGTCGCGTGTCGACTCGACCAAACCGCCGGGCGTGTCGAGCTCGATGATCAGCGCGTTGGCGCGTTCGTCCTCCGACTGGGTGATGGCGTCGATCAGAAACTCGGCCGACGCCGGCTGAATCGCGCCATCGATCTCGACATGGAACACGAAGTCGCGGCTGGGCTCAGTCGCGATCGTGTCGGGCTGTGCAACGGTAGAATCCTGGGCTACCGCTGGCAGAGCGACTAGCAACAGGGTAAGCGCGGTGATGACCACGCGAGGCTTCGACGCTAGGGTCATGATTCCAGAAGCTAATGGTATATTCCTGCCGTGCGTAATTCAGTCGCCCTCGGTTTGTTGGTCGCCGCGTCGCTAACCGGCTCAACTGCCTTGGCTCAGCAGCCGCGGTGGTGGTCGCCGGTCGTCGCAGACAGCGCGATGGTCGTCAGCGCCAAGAGCGAGGCGACGCGCGTTGGCGTGGAGATCTTGCGCCGCGGTGGGAACGCCGTCGACGCGGCGATCGCGGTTCATTTCGCGCTCGCGGTCGCCCTTCCGTCAGCCGGCAATCTCGGCGGCGGTGGGTTTCTCGTTGTGCGCACGGCAGATGGCGCAGTCCACACCTACGACTACCGAGAAACCGCGCCCCTGGCGGCCAGCGAGGACATGTACCTGGACGAGTCAGGCGAAGTAAGACCCGGGCACCCGTCTTGGTTCGGCGCGCTCGCGGTGGCGACGCCGGGATCGGTGGCCGGCATGAAGCTCGTTCACGAACGGCACGCAACGCTGCCCTGGGCGGAGCTCATCGAACCGGCGATCGAATTGGCCGAGCGCGGGTTTCCGGTCGACCCATATGCGCTCCGGTTGATCGCCGGCAAAGTCGACGACATCCGACGCTTTCCCGGCGCCGCGGCGATTCTCCTGTCGGATGGGCAACTGCCAGCGGTTGGAGACACCCTCCGCCAGCCCGAACTCGCCCGCACCCTGCAGCTGATCGCGACCCAAGGGCCGGCAGTCTTCTACCACGGTGAGATCGCCGACTCGATCGTCGGCGCGATGGCGCGGCGTGGAGGCTTGGTCACCCACGAAGACTTGCGGCGGTACCGGGCTGTAGAGCGGCCTCCGATCACGTTCGACTACCGCGGGTACACGGTTCATAGCATGGGCCCGCCATCTTCGGGCGGCATCACGCTCAAGCTCATTCTCGAGCAGCTCGAAACGATCGACCTCGGCAACTACCCCTATCACGGCGCGCGCGCAGTCCATCGCATCGTCGAGGCGATGCGGCGCGCATTCGCGGAGCGAAACGTGTTGCTGGGCGATCCTGACTTCGTCGACATCCCGGAGTCGATTTTGGCCGAACCGTACGCGCACGAACTCGCGGCTTCGATTGACACATTGCGCGCCACGTCGTCGATCGACATCCGGCCCGAACTCAGCGCGTCACAGGCCACGGTAGAGAGCACGGAGACGACCCACTTCTCGATCGTCGATCCGATGGGCAACGCAGTCGCATCCACAACCACCATCAACGGCTCGTTCGGGTCGCTCGAAACAGTGGCCGGCTTCTTTCTCAACAACGAGATGGACGATCTGACCGTGAAGCCCGGGGTGCCCAACGCGTATGGACTCGTGCAGGGGCGATCGAACGCCATCCAGCCCGGCAAGCGGCCCCTATCGGCGATGACCCCGACGATCGTGGTGCAGAACGGAAAGCCTCGTTTTATCGTCGGTTCCCCGGGTGGGTCGACGATCATCACCACCGTAGCACAGATCTTGATCGGCACAATCGATTACGGAATGACACTCGCCGAGGCACTCGACGGTGGCCGGATCCACCACCAACACTTGCCGGACACGATTCGAGCCGAGCCGTGGACGCTTTCCGAGGATACTGTGGCCCAACTCGAATCGATCGGTCATCGAGTGGAAATGCGGCGCGGCTACTCCGGCCGGGCGCAAGGGATCGAGCTTGGCCCTGAGACCGGTCTCCTATATGGGCGAAGCGATCTGAGGGGCGGTGGAGAAGCGGCCGGTTTCTAGCGGCTGAAGACCCCGGGCTGGACGTGAAACCCATGGTCTTCCGCTGACGCACTAAGGCTCGGCGGAACGCTCGCTGGTTTCGGGAAGGGTTAGCCGGATCGGCACGCTGAGCACGACCGTCAACGGTGTCCCGCTGGGCACGATCACCTCACGATCGGGCGTCGGAGCAACGAGCGTGGCACCGGCCACGCCTCCCAGGATCGTGCCGACGATGACCGATCGGGATCCGCCACCCAGAACCTGACCCAGCAGAGCTCCCGTGAGCGCGCCACTGGCGGCACCCGCCACCCGGTCGCCACCGGGTGCGTCGTCGAGATCCGCTTCGAGCCCGTCATCGTCGGGATCCGCCAACTCGGCCTTGAGCGGCCGTCGCTCGCCGGACGGCAGGATCAGCGACCGGAACTCGAGCTCGACCATCGCCGGTTGCTCGTCATCGCCATCTTCGGCCCTCACGACCCGGCTGACTCGGCCCTCGACGAGCGTGTGGGCCGGTAGTACGACGGTCTCACCTAGCTGAACGTCGTCAATCAGTCGGGCCGCGAATCGATCACCGACAAGTGTCGTCGCGGTATGAAGTGGCGTTTTCAACTCCAGCTCGAGGTACGTTCCCGCCGGTAGAGTGGGATCGACTGTGGCCGGCTTAGTCGTTTCTTCGGTCGTGGTGGCTACTGTGTCGGGCTCTCCCGCTTGAGTGTCATGTGGAACCTCGGAGATATCGCCGGGCTCGGGCTCACGTTCCTCGGGTTCGCCGGGGGAGGCGGGCCGTTCGATGATCACGACCTCTTCGATCGGTGCAGGGGGCATCGGCGATACAGCTGCAACGGTGTCTGCCAGTGCAGAGATCGCGGCGGTCGAGTCGGCCTCGACAACGATCGTGCGGCCGGGCTCGTGTTGACACCCGAGCGCGACGGCAACCACCGCTGCGACAACGCCGGGCTGGCCATGGACCACTCGCTTCAGGAGCTTACGGCGCATGCATCCTCTTCGTTCGCTCATTCCCTACGTCCGACCGTACCGGAGAGCCCTGGTCTGGGGGGCGATCTGTATAGCCCTGAGCGCCGGGTTTGGTTCCCTGAGCCCGATCGTGGTCAAGTTTGCGGTCGACGCGCTCCGCGCCGAGGCCACGTGGACTGCGATTTCTGTGTACGCCGGAGCGATCGTCGTTATCGCGGCGATTCAAGGCATTTTCCGGTACGCTCAACGACACTTGGTCTACGGCGCTTCGCGAAAGATCGAGACCGATCTCCGTGACGACTTATACGCCAACTTGCTGAGACAATCGCCGGCGTTTTTCGATCGATTGCCAACCGGCGACGTTTTGAGTCGCCTCTCCAATGATCTCGGCTCGGTCCGAATGAGCGTAGGCCCAGGCATTCTATTTGGTGTCAACACGGTCGCGACAATCGCGCTGGCGATCGCGTTCATGCTCTGGATCGACCCGTGGCTGACGCTCTTGGCGTTGCTGCCACTGCCGTTCGTTTCGGTGACGGTCAAGCTAATGGGCCAGCGGCTCCACCGGCTAAGCCTTGTCAGTCAGACTGCGCTTGCGGAAGTAACGACGACGGTTCAAGAGAATCTGGCCGGCCTCAGGGTGGTCCGCGCCTACGGTTTGGACGGCAGCGAGCAGCGCCGTTTCCACGCCCGAAGCGAGGACTACGTGTTGGCCAACCTGAGGCTAGCCCGAGTCCGAGCGATGTTGGGTCCAGCGCTCGGTTTCCTGCTCGGCCTGAGCCTGCTGATCCTGCTCTGGCTAGGGGGTCGTCGCGTTGTGGCCGGACACCTGACGCTCGGCGACCTGGTGGCGTTCTTGATGTATCTGGGGATGATCAGTTGGCCGTTGATCGCGTTCGGCTGGATCGCCAACCTGTTTCAGCGCGCGACCGCAGCCATGCGACGGCTCAACGCAGTTCTGCTCGCCATTCCAACCATTGACGACGGTCACGCTGACCCGGCGGCCAGAATCACCGCCGGCAGCATCGCTCTCGATGATGTGGTTTTCCGCTATCATCCAGATAGGCCTCCGGTCTTGAATGGCTTCACACTATCGATACCTGCGGGCGCAACAGTGGGGATCACCGGCCCCACCGGGAGCGGCAAGACCACGCTTCTCAGGCTGATCACCCGGCTGTATGAACCCCAAACCGGGACGATCGAGATCGACGGCCGCCAAATTCGTGACTACCCGCTCGATGTGCTGCGGCGCGCAGTGGCGACCGCCCAACAGGAACCACTCCTGTTCAGCGACACGTTGAAAGGAAACCTGGAGTTTGGTAGCGCCGTCGATGGTCAGTTGTCGGTCGACCAGGCGGTGTCGATCAGTGGTCTGGCGGACGAAGTACGCACGTTTCCGGCTGGCTACGATACCGTTGTGGGAGAGCGGGGGATCACTCTGTCGGGCGGGCAGAAGCAGCGCGTGTCGCTGGCCCGAGCGGTGTTGTCCGAGCCCACGATCCTGCTTCTTGACGACGCGTTCTCTTCGGTCGACACCGAGACCGAGGAAGGGATCTTGAGTCGGCTCAAGGCGTTCATGGACAGCCGGACGACCTTGCTCGTCAGCCACCGTGTATCGACTCTGAGATCTGCCGACCGAATCGTCGTCCTGGAGCAAGGTCGCATCGTCGAGAGCGGCACTCACGACGAACTGTTGGCGGCCAGCGGGCAGTACGCAGAGCTGTACCACCGACAACAGTTGGAGGCAGCGTTGGAGGAGGCTTGACGGCGGCTAGCCGCCCAGAATCTCGTCGATGACTTCGGCGAAGATCTCGGCCGGCAGAGCGCCCTCGAGGCGCTGCCCGTTCACAAAAAAGGTCGGCGTGCCGAGGATGTAGAACTTTTGCGCTTCCTTCAAGTCGGTGGCTACCTCGGCGGCGTGATCGGCGTTCAGATAGCAAGCGTTGAACCGGTCCTCGTCCACGCCTATCGCCCGCCCCGCGGCTTTCACGGCTTTGTCGTTGGCTCCAAACCGGTCGCTGAACATCGCGTCGTACCACTCCCAAAAACGACCCTGTTCATGCGCGCACTCGCCAGCCAGCGCCAGGTCATAAGCTTTTGGATGGATCGACTGCAGCGGGTTGTTGACGAAGATCCAGCGGATCTTATCACCGTATTGACGCCTCAGCGCGGGTGCTGTCTCACGCGCGAACTTCTTGCAGAACGGGCATTCAAAATCAGAGAACTCGACGATCGTGATCGGCGCGTTCTCGGGGCCGAGGATCGGGTCGGCGCTGATATCGACGCCGTGCACCAGCGTGGAGCCGGTCGACGTTGGCAGGGTTCCGGCGGCCACCGCCGGGCCCGAGCCGGGGCCTCCGCGCCACGCCAGCCATCCGATCCCGAGTCCGATCAGGATGCCCAACACGAGCATGCTGGCGGCGGGCCCTAGACCGCGCTGACGATCACCGGTGGATGGGGCCACGGGTACTTCCGGTGTCACTGGCGAATCGTCCACTCGTATTCTCCTCCCTCTTCGATTGTCAGCTTGGGCAATCCATAGTGGCGCTCGCTCACTCGCCCAACGCCATAGATCGACACTTCGCGCGTGGGAAGGTTTCGGAACGTATACGCCGTCCCCGGCGGAACCGAGTACAACTCTTCACCATCCAGATACACGGTTACCGGCTCCTCAGCTCCGTTCATCACCTTGAGCGAACCGAGCCGCTCATCGACACGAGCCTCATCGACCACCGTCTCGCTACCCTGCCGACAGGCACCAGCCGCCAACATGGCAACGAGCAACCCGGGCATGGCCACCGCCCGCATTCTCATCGAGACTCCTTCCGTTCAGCAGACACCGGTCGATCGTGAACGTGTACCCCCAACCAACGGTACGGGTCCGGATCGACAGCCCGCTGAACGGATAAACTTAGCCCCGCCGGGTCGCTTGACCCACGCTGCGCGGGCCGGCACCTTTGCGCAACGATGAACCGACCCGGTTTTCTTCCCCACCAAGGAGAATCGTGAGCGGCACCATAGACGAACCGCTGCACGCGCCCTACGACGCCCGGGTGGCGCGACGGTTGCTGATGTTCCTGATCCCGTACCGGCGGCGCGTCGCCGCAGCGTTGGTGTTGCTACTTGCACTCGCTGCCATCGCGGCGTTTCAGCCGTACCTCGTCAAGGTCGCCATCGATAGCCACATCGCCACCGGTGACTTGGCAGGCCTGTACGGGATCGCACTCCTTTACCTCGGGCTGCTCGTGCTCGAACTCGGTGTCGCCTACGGTGAGACGTACCTGACCGCCTGGGTAGGCCAGCGTGCCATGCACGATCTGCGTGAACAGCTGTTCGAGCGTCTTCAGCGGTTGCCGGTGGCTTTCTTCGATCGTCAGCCGATCGGTCGATTGGTGACACGCGTCACCTCGGACGTCGAAGTGCTGAACGAGCTCTTCTCGTCTGGCGTCGTGGCCGTGCTCAGCGACGGTTTGATGCTGGTTGCTATCGCCATCATGATGTTCGCGGTCAACACCGAGCTGGCCATTATCACGCTCCTGGTTGTCCCACTAGTGCTCGCGATCTCGTTTCCACTCAGACGCCGCATGCGCGACGCGCAGCGCGAGATCCGGCGCCAGTTGGCAAGGCTCAATGCCTACCTTCAGGAGCGCGTTTCGGGTCTGGTAGTCGTCCAGCTATTCCGTCAAGAGCGCGCGAGTGCGGATGAGTTCGCGGGCATCAATCGCGAGCATCAGGCTGCGCAGCTCGAGTCAGTGCACTACTACGCCTTGTTCTACCCGTTGATCGAGTTGGTGGGGGCGCTTGCAGTCGCGCTCATCGTTTGGTATGGCGGCGGCGAGATCCTGAGGGGAGCTCTGACGTTCGGCGCGTTAGTCGCCTTTCTCCAATACGCCCAGAAGTTCTTTCGTCCAATTCGGGATCTGGCCGAGAAGTACAATCTGCTGCAAGCGGCGATGGCGTCGGGGGAACGTCTGATCACACTACTCGACGAACCGCTGCCGCCGACACCGATCCGTGACGGGCGGCAGCTGCCACAGCCGCGCGGCGAGATCGTTTTCGACGATGTCTGGTTCCGATACGTGTCAGACCCCTGGGTGCTTCGCGGAGTGTCGTTTGGTGTCCGTCGCGGCGAGAAGCTGGCGCTGGTAGGCCCCACCGGGTCCGGAAAGACGACTTGCGCCAGTCTCCTATGCGGGTTCTATGAACCAACCAAGGGTCGAGTCTTGCTCGACGGACTCGATGTGCGTGAGTACCCGCGGGCCGAGCTCAGTCGTCGAGTCGGTCTCGTTCTGCAAGACGTTTTTCTGTTCTCGCGGCCGGTAGCCGACAACGTTCATCTCGACTCGGCTAGCGTGGATGAACGCGAAGTCGCTGCGGCTCTAGCCGCGATCGGCGCTGATGGATTCGTCACCGAACTCCCCGATGGTGCCAATACCGAGGTCGGCGAGCGGGGCCGTTCGCTCTCGACCGGTCAGAAGCAGCTCGTCGCGTTTGCCCGGGTCCTGGCCCACGATCCCCCGGTGCTGGTGCTGGACGAGGCGACGTCGAGCGTGGACAGCGCTAGCGAGGCGCTGATTGAGCAGGCGATCGGACAGCTGATGACTGATAGGTCATCGATCGTCATCGCTCACCGGTTGTCGACGATTCGCCGCGTTGATCAGATCGTCGTCGTCCACAAGGGAACGGTGTGCGAGCGCGGGACCCACCAGCAACTGCTGGCTCGCGAGGGCGTTTACGCGCGATTATACGAACTCCAGTTTGCTGATCAGGAGGGTCGGTCTCGACGCTTGGCGGGCGAGCCGACATGAGCGGCTTCGATTGGGAACAACGGTTGATGGAGCTCCGTGCACGGCACGTTCCAGACGCCCGTTTGGGGGTGTGGGACATCACCGTTGAACGCATGGCGAGCGATGGCGTGCGCTTGAGCGGTGCGACGACATCCGCCGAGGGGCTTGCCGAGCTCCAAGCCAAAGCCGGCGAACACGCCGAGATC
>DAOWHI010000109.1 GCA_030641505.1 Gemmatimonadota bacterium
ATCGGCCACCCGGACGCGCCCGGTCTCTATCTTCAGGATCTGCCACGAGGTGTTGCCAAGCTGGAAGATGTCGCCGGGCAGCGACTCGATCGCGAAGTCCTCGTTGATCGACCCGACCATCACGCCCTCCGGGTCGAGGATCACTTGATAGTCGGAGTTGTCGGGAATGGCTCCGCCCGACATCACTGCCGCCAACCGCGCACCTCTACGACCGCGGATCCGGCCATTGATTTCGTCGTAGTGGATGTATGCTGCACGCGGACCGCGTTGAACAGCGTACCCCTCGGCAAGCATGAGTACGATCGTGTCGAACGTCTCGCGCGACAGATTGCGGAATGGATGCGCGCCGCGCACGAGCTCGAACAACTCGTCGGCGTTCCAGTCTCGACAGGCGGCTGCAGCGACGATCTGCTGCGCCAGGATATCCAATGGCAGCTCGGGTATGATCAACCGGTCGAGCAACTCTTCGTTCACTGATCGAACCAGCGCCGCGCATTCGACCAGCTCGTCGCGCGAAAGCGCAAACAATCTCCCATGGGCGACCGCTCCCATCTTGCGACCCGATCGGCCGACCCGCTGGACCAAGGCAGCGATCGTGTGCGGTGACCCGATCTGACACACCAGATCGACGGTCCCGATGTCGATCCCAAGCTCGAGCGACGCGGTCGCGACGAGCGCCTTGAGTTGCCCCGCCTTGAGGCGTTCTTCGGCGTCGATGCGGCGCTCCTTCGACAGGCTGCCGTGGTGCGACGTGATCCACTCTTCGCCGACCCGCTCCGACAGGTGATGGACGACGCGCTCGGCGAGCCGCCGGGTGTTCACGAACACGAGCGTTGTTCGGTTCTGCTCGATGAGTTCGGCCAGTCGATCGTAGACCTCGGTCCACATCTCATTGGAGGCCAGCGCGTCGACCGGTGAGTTGGGAACCTCGATCTGGAGATCCAGCTCCCGAACATGACCGACGTCGATGATCTGGCAATCGAGCGGGGTCGTGCGTCGCGCTCCAACCAGAAACCGCGCCACATCTTCGATCGGTCGCTGGGTCGCCGAGAGTCCGATCCGGACCGGCGGATGGCCGGCGGGCCGCGTGGGCTGGTCTTCGGCCTCGACGTAGTGACGCTTGCCATTCTGTTGGTAGACGTCACCGACCGATCCATTGATCGCTAGCGATTCCAAGCGCTCGAGCGTCAGTGCGAGGTGTGAGCCCCGTTTGTCATCGGCGACGGCGTGGATCTCGTCCACGATGACCGTGCGCACGGTCTGTAGCATCTGTCGTCCGCGGCGGGTCGTCAGCAAGATGAACAACGACTCGGGTGTGGTCACGAAGAGGTGCGGCGGGCGCTTCAGGTGTGCCTGCCGCTCGGCCGGCGGTGTATCGCCGGTCCGTACGGCAGTCTGGATGTCGACGTCGGGTAGCCCCATCCGTTCGAGCTCGGCCCGGATGCCGGCCAACGGTTCGGCCAGGTTCTTCTCGATATCGTTGCTGAGTGCCTTGAGCGGCGAGACGTAGACGACGCGAGTCTCGTTTGGAAGCGCGCCCGGTCCGCCCGCCGATGGGTCGAGCCCCAAGCGGATCAGCTCATCGATCGCTGACAGGAAAGCCGCCAGCGTCTTGCCCGATCCGGTTGGTGCCGCGATCAGCGTGTGGCGACCCGACCGGATCGCAGGCCATCCTTGTTGCTGCGGAGTCGACGGCCCGTCTGGGAAACGACGTTCGAACCAGCTGCGAACGGCGCGGTGGAAGGCGTCCAAGCTCATCGAGTGTGCTTTCCGGGCTCCAGGATCCATGCCTGCGGGTGCCTCTCGAAACCGAGCCTCGGATAGTACTCGATCGCCGCTGGTGCCGACAGCAGGATCAACGTGCACCGCGGGCCGAGGCGAGCTCGGGTTTCGTCGACGAGTCGCTTGCCGATGCCCCGCTTCTGGTAACGCTCGTCGACCGCCAGGTCCGACAGGTAACAGCAATAGTGGAAATCGGTAACCGAGCGGGCGACGCCTACCAAGGAGCCTCCCGCCCGCGCCGTTACGATGAGATCTGCACGCTCGATCATTCCCGCGACGCACGCGTGGTCATCGACGGGTCGCCTCTCGGACAGCGTTGATGCTTTAAGCACGCCGATGAACTCGTCGACGGTGAGGTCGCTCTCGATCGCGTACTCGATCTGGCCGGTCTCCGACTCGTTACTCACCGCTGGTCGCTCTCGATCCGGGCCTCGTACAGGTCCGTGAGTCGGCGCGTCACGCTGCCGAACTCTCCGGCCCCAATAGTTCGGCCATCCACCGAGCGTACCGGTGTCAACCCGCCAAAGGTGCCCGTCACGAAGGACTCATCGGCATCGTAAACCTGCAACAGAGTGAAATCCTTCTCGTAAACCGGGATCTCGTTTTCGCGACAGATGTCGATGACCTGGGCGCGCGTGATCCCGTTGAGGCAATACTGACCGGTCGAGGTCCACACCTCGCCGCGCCGGACAATAAAGAAATTCGTGGCGTTACACGTGCTCACGAAGCCGTCGGGATCGAGCATCAAGGCTTC
>DAOWHI010000183.1 GCA_030641505.1 Gemmatimonadota bacterium
CGGTTTGAGTTCGCGTGTGATACGACGCCAACCGGCGACCCGTCGTCAGCCATACCGGGTACTCGTCGTTTATCGTCTCCGCCGGGTCGCGGTACTCGATCAGCTTGAAGATCCCGCGTCCATTGATGAACTCGCGTTCATGGAGACGCGGTGTTCCCGGATGTCCAGCGTGTGGCACCGGCCACTGGTATTCGCTGTGCTCGACGCGGTCCCAATCGAGCCCGTGATACGTCGTCGACAGCTCGCACAGCTCGTTGAACACGTCCTTGGCGGAGTCGAACTCGAAGCCCCCGAACCCGATCCGCTGTGCCAACCGCGATACGATCCACCAGTCGGGTTTGGCTTCGCCGGGTGGTGGCACCGCCGCCCGCAACCGTTGCACGCGCCGCTCGGTGTTCGCGCAGGTGCCATCAGTTTCGCCCCATGCGGTGGCTGGCAGCACGACGTCGGCCAACTGTGCTGTCTCGGTGAGGAAGATGTCGATGACCACTAAGTGGTCGAGGCTCTTGAGCGCGTGCTCGCAGTGCTCTCGATCGGGGTCGGACACGACAGTGTTCTCGCCGGAGATCAGCATCGCCTTGATCCGATCACCACACATCTCCAGCGCCGCCACCTTTGTCGGACCCTTCTCGAGATCAGTCTCGCGGCCATAGGCCTTCGCGAATTTGGCCTGATGCGCCGGATCAACGACGGTTTGAAAACCCGGGTAGTTGTTGGGTAGCGCACCTGAGTCGCCGGCGCCCTGGATGTTGTTCTGGCCGCGCATCGGGTTGATCCCGGTCCCCTCGCGACCGATGTTGCCGGTCATGAGCGCCAGGTTGCACAGGCATTGCACGTTGTCGACGCCGCAGATGTGTTCGGTAATCCCGAGCGTGTAATAGATCGCTCCACGCTTTGCTATGCCATACCACAGCGCCGCACGCTCGATGTCCTCGGCGGGCACGCCGCTTATCCGCTCGGCCCACTCTGGCGGGAACTTGCGTACGTGCTCGAGGAAGGGTTCGCTATCAACCGTGCGCGCGTCGATGAACGCCGGATCGAAGAGTCCCTCGCGCTCGATGACGTGGGCCATCGCCAACAGCAGCGCAGCGTCCGATCCAACCCGAAGCGGCAGGTGCAGATCAGCCAGATCGGCAAGCGGGATCCGGCGGGGATCGGCCACGATCAGTTTGGCCCCCCGGGCGATCGCGCGCTTGATGCGCGTCGCGGCCACTGGGTGGCACTCGGTCATGTTCGTGCCGATGCAGAAGATCACATCGGGCTTGTCCATGTCCGCGAGTGGATTCGACATCGCTCCCCTTCCGATCGTGGCCGCCAGACCGGCGACCGTGGGAGCGTGTCAAGCTCGGCTACAGTTATCGATGTGGTTGGTCCCGAAGCCTGCGCGCATAAAGCGCTGCATCATGTAACAAGCCTCGGTGGGCGCACGACCGGAAGCGACGCCATAGACGCTGTGTCGGCCGTGATCATCGAGCGCTCGGCGAAACCCAGAAGCCGCACAGTCAAGCGCTTCGTCCCAACTCGCTTCATGAAGCTCACCATCTTCGCCCCGGACGAGCGGCATCGCGAGTCGATCGGAATGGTGGACGAAGTCGAACGCGAACTGTCCCTTGACGCATAACGCGCCCTCGTTAGCGGGGCCGTCCATCGCCGGCAGGACACCGACGATCTGCTCGCCGCGGGTCATGACGTCGACGGTGCAGCCAACGCCACAGTACGGACAGATCGTGCGCGTCGTCTTCGTCTCGCCAGGCACGTCCTTGTTGAACAGCGCTTTGAGATCCGCTAGTGCCCCCGTGGGACACGTCTGGATGCACTGGCCGCAGAAGGTGCACGCCGAGTCCACGAGCAATCCCTCGAACTCGGTTGTTATCTGGGTATCGAAACCGCGGTTCATGACGCTGATCGCGTAGTCGCCTTCCTGCTCGGCGCACACTCGGACACAGCGGTAACACGAAATACAGTTGTCGTAATCGCGTTTGATGAACGGGTTGTCGTCGTCGTGGCGACTGGTGCCCGATTTCGCGCCCTCGAAACGACCCGTTCGGGCGTCGTACCGATCGACGAGCTCACGCATTTGCTGTGATGCGTACCCGCTCAAGGGTTCGACGTCGATGTCACGATTCTCGGACGCCACCATCTCCATCAACACTCGGCGATGCATATCGAGCCGCGCGGTCCGGGTGGTGACGACCATGTCCGGCTCGGCTAGGGTCGTGCACGACGCGACCGGGTTCTTTACGCCTTCCAGCTCGACTATGCACAACCGGCACGCACCGAAAGGCTCGAGCCGCGGGTCATAGCAGAGGTTTGGAACGTCCTTGTGGTGGCGGTAGGTGATCTCGATGATCGTCTCGCCAGCCGTGAACGAAACCTCCTCACCGTCGAGTACGAGTGTGTGGGTCGGGGGCGCGGTCGGTTTTTCGACTGCCGGTGCTTCAGTTGCCCTGCGGATCATCGGGTCGCGTCCCCTCCGTTGCTGACGTGTGCCGTCACCTGTTCGGGAAAATACTTGATCAGACTGTCGGTGATCAGCGGGGCCGCCATTCCCAGACCACAGGCGCTGGTCTGCTTCATCGTCTCGCCCAAGTCGGAAACTTCGTCAACCCATTCGGTCACGTCGCCAGGCCCGGCGCCGTTCAGTCGCTCGGTGAGTCGCCGGGTGCCTATGCGACACGGAAAACATTTGCCGCAAGATTCGTGGGCGAAGAACTCCATTGCGCTGTGAGCGACATCGACCATGTCACGGGTATCATCGAACACCATGATGCCGCCGGCACCAAGGAACGATCCCTCGGCCCGAATGCTCGGCTCGTCGAGCGTCACGTCGAGATCGTCACCACCCAAAAAGCCGCCCGACAATCCAGCCATCGTCACCGCTTGTACGGTTCGGCCCGCACCTGGCCCGCCGGCCCAATCGTGGAGCAGGGTCGTTAGCGGTAGCCCAATCGGGACCTCGTAGTTGCCTGGCCGCTCGATGTCGCCCGACAGGCTGATCACCTTTGTGCCGGCATGATCGCCGAGCCCCAGGTCGCGGTACCAATCCGCGCCGTGAACCACGATCGGTGGAACCGAGACCAACGTTTCGACGTTGTTGACGGCGGTCGGCAGGTTCTCGTACCCGTGGGTGACCGGAAAGGGCGGCCGGTTTCGCGGGAACGGGTGTTTCCCTTCCAAGCTGTTCAGCAGCGAGGTTTCCTCGCCGCAGATGTAGGCTCCCGCACCGCGCCGCAGAAAGAGGTGGAACGAGAATCCCGTGCCGCAGATCGAGTCACCGAGTAGACCCGCAACCTCGGATTCGGCGATGGCGCGGGCGAGCAGGCGGTACGTCTTGGGATACTCGTACCGCAAATAGATAAAGCCGCGTGAAGCCCCGGTTGCGTAGGCGGCGAGCGCCATCCCCTCGATGACGGCATGGGGATCGTGATCCATGAGCACCCGGTCCTTGAAACAGCCCGGCTCACCTTCATCGGCGTTGCATACGATCGTCTTTGGGGTTCCCTTTGCGTCGGCCACCGCGCGCCACTTGCGACCGGTCGGGAACCCGGCTCCACCACGGCCTACCAGCTGGCTGGCGTCGACGAGGTCGAGCAGGTCTTTCGGGCGCATCGTCTCGACCGCGGTCGGTAGGGCACGGTAGCCGCCGCTGGCGCGGTAACCCTCGATGCTGTCGCGCGCCGGCGCACGGATCGCGGCGAACACGCATTCCTCGATGCCATTCGGTGGTGGTGGTGGAAGCGGAGAGCGGGCCTGATCGAGCTCGGCACCGGTGAACACCTCATCACCGAGCAACACCGGCACCGGATCGTCACATCGACCGGGGCACGGCATGGAGGTAGCGCCATCGAGCCGCTCCAAGATTTCGGCCGCCCCCTTGAGCCGGCAGACCGGCCCCGTGCACACCCGCGGTGCTTGGTGACCACCTGGTTCGCGTGACAAGTGGTGATAGAACGTGACGGTTCCGAACAGATCGGCTAGCGGTAGACGCAACTCTTCGGCGATCGCGCGCAAGGCGGCTTCCGACAGGTAGCCATCGCGATCGTGGAACGCATGCAGCAGCGGCAGCAGCGGTGCGGGTTCATGCCGCCACGCATCGAACAGCTCTTGATTCGTTAGGGCGCTCACCGGGTCTCGGGAGCCTACAGTACCCGTGTCCAAGGATCGTCGCAATGTTACTATGGTCGAGTAGAAATGATCTCTCCTAAGCGAAGCACTTCGCCGGTCGAGGTGGCGCGCCACCGCGATGGGTCGTCCAAGTCGGACCGCGACGTGGTCACCGTCGAGGAGCCGTTGGAGATCCGGCTGGAGGTACTTGAAGCCGATCGTACAGTGGAAAAGAGCGTGTCGGTCACGATGCGGACGCCGGGTGACGATTTCGAGCTGACGGCGGGGTTTCTATTCACCGAAGGGCTGATCGACGGCCGCGACGCGGTCATTGATCTGAGCTACTGCCAGGACGAAGAGCCCCAGGAATACAACATCGTGACCGTGCGGCTGCGCGATCCCGCCGATTTCGATCTTTCGCTGCTGACCCGCAATTTCTACATGACGTCGAGCTGCGGCGTCTGCGGCAAGGCGTCGCTCGAGGCGATCGAGATACGGGGTTGCGAGCCACTGCCGGATGGACTGCGTGTCTCAGCCGACGTTATCCGA
>DAOWHI010000148.1 GCA_030641505.1 Gemmatimonadota bacterium
AGCATCGCCACCGCGGCCAACCCCCACACCTGCCAAACTGAGACCCTTCGCTCACCCGCCCGCGCCCACAAGAGCGCCGTCGTCATCACCGCCGCTCGAACCACCGACGGCCGGCCACCCACCAGCGCCGCGTATGCGATCAACACCAGCGTGGCCGTCCCGGCGCGGCGAACAGGGCTCCAGCCGACGAGACTGAGGCCGGACGCCAGAAGCCAGGCCAGAAAACCGACGTGCAGGCCCGAGACGGCCAGCAAATGCAACGCGCCCGAGGCCGCGAACGCGTCAACCAACTCGGGCGCCAACCCGGTACGGTCCCCGAGCAGCAGCGCCGTCACGAGGGGCGCCAACTGGACGCCAAAACGAGCGCTGATACGCCCGCGAAGGTGCCGTTCAGTGGTCACCAGGAGCGGGACCCTTTCCGACCGTCGTTGGATCAGCTCGACGTCGGTCAGAGTCCCATCCCGCGCCCGGCGGGCGAGACCCGGTGGCGGGTAACCGCCGGGCCGATTGACGCGCAACGGCTCGGCTTTCAACCGCCCGACGACACTCCACCGCTCACCGACCATGGGCGACTGCTCGCCCGTCCACCACCAACGGAGACTCGCACCCCGACACGGACGCAGGCTGCAGCCAAGCGCCTCACCACGAACGTGCCATCGCGCGTCACCGCTCGGTCTGACCGATGTCAAGCGCAGGGTGGCATCGATCTGCGTCTCTCGACCGGCGGCCGCCATCTCGACCCACGTCGCAGCGTCGACGCGAGCACGATCGGTCGCGATTACCAACCGAGAACCGATCACAAACGCGATCATCGCCCAGCCCGCGATCCCCGACGAAAAGCAGCCGCGCATCATTACTTGCCGTGTCGTCGCCATCGCCAACGCGACGAGGAGCCCAGCTCCGAGGAGCACGTGCACGTAGACGGTCGCGAGCCCTGCCAAACCCACGGCGACCGCCACCCAGGCGGCGGGAGCTACCGCTGCGCGGTCGCGTTTATGCGGTCGCTCCGGTGTGCGTTGTTGAAGTCCTCTGGTGATTGCGGCGGTGGGAAGCGGCGCGGGATCGTCGGCCCGCCGTCAAGCTTCGACGACTTGCGACGATAGTATGCGTCTACGGACAGGGCACTAAGACATCTCCGGGTTTCGCTCTAGGCAACTGCAAGCTGCGGGCCTGGGCTGCTTGGCCCGGTTTCAATCGACTATGGTGAACGTTCGCGATTCGTGCACAGACCGATCGCTGGCGTGTCGATCGGTCAGCGTGACATCAAGCGTGTAGGTACCGGGTGCCAGTTCCTGGGTGTCGAACGACAGGTACTCGGCGGTCACGCGGCCGGCCGAGCCTCGCCGCTCGAACGACAGGGTAATCGCTTCTGGCTCCTCGCGGACACCGATCAATCCCTTGACCGCCCCGAAGAGCCGCCGTACGGCGCCGCGATCGAGGGTCCTCGAACGGATCGTGTAGTCGACCCGAAACTCTGAGCTCTCCGCTTCGTCGGCGTCGAGGTTGTAAATCTCGTAGTAGAGAAACAGCGGTTGGCCGCGCGAGAATGTGCGCGACGGGAGCGGCAAAACGACGTGTCCGTTCCGATTGAATCGTGGGTTATGGTCGCCAGTCGTTACTTGTGCCGCTAGCACCACGTCCGACAACCCGAGCGCACCATAGGCGAAAGCCCGCACATCCACTTGACTCTTCCAGATACCGACCGCGCCCGACTCTCGATCATCGATCTGCAACGCCAGGTGATACCGCCCAGGCGCGATTCGAACCCGAAAGAGGTCGAGGATGAACGACTCGGCCGAACCTGCTGCGTCCGAGCGAACTTCGGTCACATACTCCATCTCCTCAGTGCGACGCGTGATCTCCCGCCACCCTTCGTCGTACACCGCCAACCCTTTCCGGTACCGAGCACTCCCGGCCGTCATAGGGGTCGCAAAGTAGACAACCAACTCTGTCTCGTCGCCAGACAGCGCGAAGTTGGCCGGTGCCAGCTCCAATCGCAGCCGACTCGCGGGTTCAAACGGGTAGGAGTCGGACGAAAGCGCCAACCCCAGGTCCCCATCGATACGGTCGATCACCCGGTCGATGTCCCACGGCCGCAGACCGCCGGGTGCGAAATGCGCATGACCCATCGGTGTCGTCGGCAGGTCGCTATAGATGCAGTCGTTGCCCAGGAACTCGGCCCGTTCGCCAAAGCTGCGGGGTCGCCGGAAGTTCACCGCAAACGACTTCTTCTCACTCGCCTCCGAACGGCGGTAATACCAGAACCCACACTCGTCACGCCCCACCCCACCCTGAGTATCGGGTTTTCCGTGGCGTAAATACAGCTCGGCTCGATCGTCCATCGGCCGACCTTGGAATCGAATAGCGAGCGTTGGGCGCCCGAATCCGGTTGCGTTGATCGCGAGCAACTTCTCGAGACCCCACGCCTTCTTGAGCCGGAAAGTGAAACGAGCAAAGCCGGCTCGCACTTGTTGCTCGACCCACCGTTCGTTGACCGGGCTGAACGGCAGCGGGTCTCGCTCGTTCCACCACCCTTCTAGGACATCTCGTTTGTTGTCCGTCGACCAGCCCTTCCAATCCGATCGGACCGACTCCGATAGCAGCGGCTCGAGATCACGGTAGAACGGCTCGATGTCATCGTCCCGACGAGCCTCCGCCAACCCCCGACGGTACGCCTCCCAGCCCACCTCTACCTCCCCAAGCGCTCCATGGATCACACCCTCATAGTACTTAATGCGAGGCATATACGAGGATGTGCTCATGTTTTCCTTGAGACGGCTGACGTCGGCCAGCGCGGCCGCGTAATCCCCTGCCTCGTAGAGGACATCGATGCGTCTCAGGGCCAGCTCCGGATCGTACGCTCGATCCAGATGCCGCTCGAAGATCTCCGCCACC
This sequence comes from Gemmatimonadota bacterium, assembly GCA_030641505.1. Classification (GTDB taxonomy): domain Bacteria; phylum Gemmatimonadota; class Gemmatimonadetes; order JACCXV01; family JAHWKZ01; genus CAMYLR01. The sequence continues at coordinate 2,896 of DAOWHI010000148.1, forward strand.
AGGCGGGAATCCTTCGGGTCGAGGTAGAATCGGTGCCAGCGGTCGAAAGCGTCGCGGTAGAACGGATCACGCTCGAAGATCTCGTGAAATGCTCGCCGAGCTCGGTTCTCTGCGTCCATGCCGTCGATTCGGATGTTCAGTTCGGCGAGGTCGTACCAGACGTCGATCGGATGTGGATCCGCGGCCAACGACCGCTCGAGTGCGTGTCGCGCGTCGAATAATCGGTTATCGAGCGCCAGATACGACCGTGCCAGGGCCCGATAGCCGGTCGCCCGTGGGTACCCCTCCCGGAGCGCCTGCTCAAATACGCTGGAGGCCTTCCAGGCATCGCCGGCAGCAAGCAACCGCTCGGCGTTCGTGAATGTCACTTCGCCGGCGGGCGCTCTTTGCGTGCTGGCGTGAGCGGTCGGTGTGAACCCGATCAGCGCCCACAAAATCAAGCCGAGCCCCCCGATCCTCGGCTGGATTGATCTCATCAATCGACGATCGAGAATGTCGCTGTGCGTTGGGTGGTTCGATCGAAGAATGCGTGGTCGGTGATCTTGACCTCGAGCGTGTAGGTGCCAGCCGGCAAAGCGCTGGCATCAAACGACAGATGCTCTGGCCAGACTCGTCCCCCCAAGTGCGGACTGCGGCGCTCAAAGGACAGCGTAATCGCCTCAGGCTCCTCGCGGACGCCAACCAACCCGCGCAAGCTGCCAAAAAAACGCTCGATGGCACTGCGATCGATCTTTTTCGCATGAATCGTATAATCCACGCGGTACTCGATCTCGCGGTCGTCGTTGGTCTGCAGGTTGTACGCCTCGAAGTACAGATAGAGTGGCTGATCATGCAGGAATCGATGCGAGGGCAGGGGTACGATCATGCGCCCATAGCGCTCAAATCGGGCGACACGTCCCCCCTCGACAATCTCGGCTGACAGCAAAAGATCGGAAACATCGAGCCCTGTCGGCGAGAAGTGACGAACCCGAACGGTGCCTTTCTGGATGCCCACCGCATCGCCCTGAAGGTCATCGACCTGAAGAGCGTAGTGATATGTGCCCGGAGCCATCCGAACCCGAAACAGATCGACGAGGTACCACTCGCCACGCTTTTCCTCGCCGTCTATGGCTCGCGTGACTACCGCCCGCATATCCTCCGACTGGCGGGTGATCTCGCGCCAGTTCTCATCGTAAAGTACGAGCCCTTTCCGATACCGGGAGCGGTCGCCGCGCACCTCGATCTCAGGCACCGGTACGGCGAAATAGAAGACGACATCGGTCTCGGTACGGAAGTAGGAGAAATTGGCGGGCGCCAAATCGACCGGCATCCTGTGTTCGACCCGATGGTCGTAGGTGTCGATCGCCAAGCCGATATCCATGTCACGAAGCGCTTCCTCTTGCGCTCGCGCCAGATCGTTTCCGGTTAACCCACCCGCGTTGAAGTACTCCAGCGCGAGGGGTGTCCTGGGTACTGTGGTAAAGTTGCAGTCGTTGCCAAAGAAAACGCCCCGCGCACCAACCATCAACTTATTGCCGTCGGTGAAATTGACCCCCATCTCCCCGTTCGGAAGGCCATCCCGGTTGTAGTACCAGAAACCACACTCGTCGCGGCCAACGCCGGCGGTCTCGTCCGGTTCTCCGTGTCGCAAAAAAAACGCACCGCGATCGTCGAGCGAGCGGCCATCTAGACGAATCACGACCACCGGCATTCCGCTGTCGCGACCGCCAACATCGACGAGCCTCTCCTTGCTTATCGGCTTCTTCCACTGATACGATTCGCGCGCCACACGGATCCGGTTCTGTTGCTCGACCCATCGTTCGTTGACGTCGCTAAACGGCAACGGGTCGCGTGCGTTCCAGAAGCCCTCGACAAACGATCGCCGACGTTCGACCGACCAATCCATCCAACCCACTCGCTCGTGGTCCGAGAGCAGTGGTTGGATGTCGCGATAGTAGGGCTCCAGGTCAGGCTCGGTCGCAGCAAACGCTAGTCCGTTGAAGTAGTGGCCAGCTCCCTGCTCCGACTCACCGAGCGCCGCCAGCACAACCCCTGACAGGTGTGACAACCGGGCTAGGTATCGCTCCTGAGGGACGCGGCGGCGGAACTCTTCGATCGCCTCCAAGGCGGACCGATGTTCGCCGGCATCGTTAAGCACATCGATTCGCCTGAGTGCCACGTCGGGATCGAAATCTCGCGCTAGATGACGTGCGAAGGTCTCGGCTACGTCGCGGGAGTCGCTTCGATCGAGGTACATCCGTTCCCACCGCGCGTAAGCATCGCGATAGTGTGGGTCAAGCCGAAAGACCTCGTGTAATGCCTTGCGCGCACGCGGATCGGAGTCGCCGCCCTCCAAACGCAGGTTCACGTCGGCGAGTCGGTACCACGTTTCGATGTCATCGGGTTCCGCTCTTAGCGACCGTTCGAGCGCCTCGCGGACAAAGAAGAGACGGTTGTCGAGCGCCAGATAAGCATCCGCAACAGCCCGATAGCCGGGCCCAGCGGGGTAGCCCTCGCGCACCGCACGCTCGAAGTACTCGCGCGCATCCCACGCCTCACCCGAAGCCAGCGCGTCTTCGCCCGCCGAGAAGCTGATCTGACCGCGGTTCTGAGCGCGCACGGTTGCCCCGGAGGCCAGCGCCAACATGGAGGCGATCGCCGCAATTGCGAAAAAGCGGATGCCTGGTGGACCGGTCGGGAATACCATCCTTATAGACTATAAAGCCGTCACAGGCTCGGCCGTTCAATCACCACCGCGCTCTCGCTCCAGCTGGCGGACACGCCTGGCCAGCCGTGCGTTTTCTGCCCGAGCCGCCAGGTCGCCCGGCAAACCGAGCAGAAACATCGCCAAGAGGCCGAGGCCGACCCCCGTGTAAACAGCGATGATTGCATCAACCTGCCACCGCCATAATCCGAACGTGAAGGCGATCGCCTGTCCGCGATTGTAGAGCGCGAATAGAAACAGGACCGCAAACGCGATCAGCGCGAGCCCCAGTGCAGCTCGCCGTCGGTTCATTGACCGTTCGCCGTTTTCAACCGGCAACGACGTTGAGTTCGCCCCGATATGGGTCAGCCGAGCGTGGGTCGTGCGCCGATTCCCCATGCAGCGTGAACCCAGACAAACCACCGATCGCGACCGATATCATCTCACCGACCATCTGTTCAATGCCAGGGAAAACGACCGTCTCACGGTGTTCTGTCCAGCCCGACAGCAAGCCCCGGCCGCGGCGGGCCGGGCGCTGGACGAGCACTAGCTGGGTCGTGCCCACTTTCTCGAGCAGGTAGGCAGCTCCGATCGAGCGCTGCAGATCGTTCAGTTGCTCGAGCCGCTCTTGAGCGACGGCCCGCGGCACAGCATGATCGGCAAGCTCTATCGCCGGCGTGTGTGGTCGGGGTGAATAGATGAAGATGTACGCGGAGTTATAGCGGGTACTCGCCATCAAATCGTAGGTGGCTTCGAAATCGGCTTCCGTCTCACCCGGGAACCCGACGATGATGTCTGTCGACAGGGCGCATTCGGGGATCCTCTCGCGCAGCATGTCGATCTGACGGCGATAAGTCTCGCACGTGTACTCACGCTTCATCGCGTCCAGCACCCGGTCCGAGCCGGACTGAACTGGTAGGTGGACATGATTCATGATGTTGTCGTGCCCACCGATCGTGTCGACGAGCTTTTGGGTGAAATCCCACGGATGGCTGGTCGTAAACCGTACCCGAGCAAGATCCGGTACCGCCGCCACGGCCGCTAGAAGGTCAGGAAAATCGCGTCCCCGGTGGTGGTACGAATTGACGTTCTGACCCAGCAACGTCACTTCCTTGGCGCCATCCGCGACCGACATCGTGACCTCCTCGACGACGCTCTCGAGGGTGCGGCACTTCTCGCGGCCGCGGGTAAACGGCACGATGCAGTATGAGCAGAACTTGTCACAACCACGCATGATCGTGATCCAGGCCGCGAACTTCTCCAGCCGATACGGTTCGAGATCTTCGTAATGCTCGCTTCGGTTGAAGCGATCGTAGACCACTCGCTCACCGCGTTCG
>DAOWHI010000245.1 GCA_030641505.1 Gemmatimonadota bacterium
CGTGCTCACTCCGAGCACCATTGGGAGATCAAGGGGAAGCGATTTGCGGAACTCTATCACCGCGCCTACGAGATGCGCCGTTATTCGGTAGAGAAGTAACTTACAATCACCGCTGCATTCGTATCTCCCGCCGGGGTGGCGGAACCGGTAGACGCGCGGGACTTAAAATCCTGTGGGCGAGAGTCCGTGCGGGTTCGACTCCCGCCCCCGGCACCAACCGACCACACCCAACCCGATCGTCAAGAAACGGCTGCCGGCCCCGCTGAAGCTTGCTCATCCGGGGTCGGCTGCTCGGGCTCGGCCTCAAGCAGGGCTGCCTCGAGCACATCGCCGATCATCTCCGCGTACACAAAACGGAGGCCTTCCAGCAGCTCCGGCTCGATATCTTCGACGTGTTGACGGTTCTGCTCAGGAACAATGACCGTCTCAATCTCCGAGCGTCGAGCAGCCACCAGCTTTTCCTTGATACCACCGACCGGTAGGACCTGGCCGGTCAACGTGATCTCGCCTGTCATCGCGACCTCGGGGCGGACCTTTCGCCCGCTCACCGCCGACGCGATCGCGGTAGCCATCGTCACCCCGGCTGACGGCCCGTCCTTGGGGATCGCACCTGACGGCACGTGCAAGTGCAGGTCGATGTCGTCAAAAAAGCGCTCTTCAAGCCCCAACTCGGCTGTGTGGGAGCGGATGTACCCCAACGCCGCCTGGACCGACTCCTGCATCACGCTCCCCAACTTGCCGGTCAGAGTCAGCCCCTTTCCTCCGGGCATCGTCGTCGCTTCCACGAACAGGATCTCGCCTCCGACCGCCGTCCACGCCAACCCGGTCGCTACGCCCGGCGTGGCAACTCGCCGGGCCACGTCATGGAACGCCTTCTTTGGCCCCAGGAACGTGGGGATATCATCGGGCGCGACTTGGACCTTATCGACATTTCCACCTGCCACCTGAGCCGCGACCTTGCGGCATACCTTGGCGATCTCCCGCTCCAAACCGCGAACCCCGGCCTCTTGCGTGTAGTTGGTGATGATGCGGTGGAGTGCGTCCTCTTCGAGCTCGAGATGCTCCTCTCCAAGCCCGTTCTCCCCGAGTTGCCGCGGTACCAGGTACTGCTGCGCGATGTGGAGCTTCTCGCGATCGGTATAGCCGGCCAATCGAATAATCTCCATTCGATCGGCCAGCGCCGGTTGAATCGTCTGCAAAACGTTGGCAGTCGCAATGAACAGCACGCTCGAAAGATCGAACGCGAGATCCAGATAGTTGTCGCGAAACGTATTGTTCTGCTCCGGGTCGAGCACCTCGAGCAAGGCGCTCGAAGGGTCGCCTCGAAAGTCGGCCCCAACTTTGTCGACTTCGTCGAGCATGAAAACCGGGTTGTTGGTCCCGGCACGCTTCAGCGATTGAATGATCCGCCCGGGCATTGCGCCGACGTACGTCCTTCGATGCCCGCGAATCTCTGCTTCGTCGCTCATTCCACCCAGCGACATACGCACGAACTCGCGTCCTAGCGCCCGCGCTATCGACCGCCCGAGGGAGGTCTTGCCGACACCTGGCGCCCCGACGAAACATAGGATCGGGCCCTTCATCTCGTCCTTGAGCTTTCGCACCGCCAAGTACTCGAGGATTCGATCCTTGATCTCCCGCAGATCGTAATGATCCTCGTCCAAAACTTGGCGCGCGTGATCCAAGTCGAGGCGGTCTTCCGTTGACCGAGTCCACGGCACGTCACACAACCAATCCAGATAGCCGAGAATAAGCGAGTACTCGGGGCTTGCGGCTGGGATGTTGGTCAGCCTTTCGAGCTGTTCTTCGCCCGCTTTCATCACGTGATCGGGAACTTCTTGGGCTCGCAGGCACTCACGAATGCGGTCGATCTCGTCTTCCTCGTTTCCCACCTCCCCGAGCTCTTCACGAATCGCCTTGAGCTGCTCACGCAGGTAGTATTCACGTTGCTTCTTCTCGAGCTCTTCGTCGACCTGGCTCTTGATCTCACCGCCAATCTGCAGAACGTTCAGCTCCCGTCTCAACGCAGCCAACACGATATCGAGTTTCTCTTCTACGTCGTCGCTCTCGAGAACGTTCTGTTGTTCAGCGGTATCGAGTTTGACCATCGACGCGATCATGTAGGCAAACTGACTCGGGTTCTCGAGCTGCCGCACGGCGTGGCGCAGCTCATCCGGCATGTAGGACGACTCCGAGATCACCCTCCCGGCCAGCTCGTACCCCTCTCGAAGCATCGCCTCTACCCGGTCGCTGTACTCGTCTGAGGTATCGGGCAAAACCTGGATCGAGGCCTCGACAAACGGCTCGCTCTTGACCAGCTCGACGATCCTGAACCGACTCACGCCCTGAACCAACAACCGCATTCCGGCCTCTGGGTGCTTCACCAATCGGTGGATGACCGCCACCGTGCCGACGTCATGCAGACGCTCGCGACTCAAGGTCGGTACGACTTGGTCTTCCGTCGTGTCACGTAAGCCAACGACTCCCACGATGCGGGGCCCGCGCATTGCCTCGTCCACGGCGGCGATCAACGGTGGGTCATTGAACGCTAGTGGCACAACCGCGAACGGATACAGAACGGCATCCCGGAAAGGAAGCAAAGGGATTGTCTCAGGGATCGACGACGGATCGAACTCCTCGCTCAACCCCTCGCTCGGGAGCAATGCCTCCGACGATTCGACCTCAGGGTCCTTCGATTGCTGCTCTTCTGTCATCTATTCAGCCTCCGCGTCTGGTCCGCGTGTTTCGACCCCGCAAACCAGAGTTTGTTTCGAATCGATCCTGCGCGCCAACCGACTAGCTACGGCCACGGTACATCAGCGCACGCTTCCCATACGAGAGCGTGGACAACCCGAGCGTGATCAATGCAAAAACCGTCAGCGCCCGATAGAAGCGCTCGCCACCGAGAACATAGGCCAGCACAAGTAGGCTTAGAGCGAATGTGGTAACCTTTCCAGTCCAGTTCGCTTGAAAGACCAGCCGATCCCGTTTCAGGAAGAGCGTCGTCCCAGCCACGAGAGCCAAATCGCGAAGCACGATGAACACTAACAGCCAGATCGGGAACCCTCGGGTGAACGCCAGATAGATGGCCAACCCACCGATCAGCACTTTGTCGGCGATTGGATCCACGATCTTGCCAGATGGGCTGATCCAGCCACGCCAGCGAGCCAAAGCACCATCCAAGAGGTCGGTGATACCAGCCACGAACAAGAGGACGACACCGGCTACGCGGCTCGCCTGATCGGGACGATCGATCAAGATCAGGATCGGTACCAACAACACGATCCTGAGGATCGAAAGAGCGTTCGGTAGGGTGAAGAAACGAAGCCCTTCGGTGACCCTTTCGGGAGCCGCCGGATGGTCTGCTGGCTGGCGCCTCAAACCCGGCCGCCCAACAACTCCTGAGCATGCTCGCGAGACACCTGGCGCTCTGGGTCGCCGCCCAGCAACCGGCTGACCTCGAGCACACGCTCCTCGGACTCAACAGCGCGAACGCGACTGACCGTCCGCCCCTCGACCGCCCACTTGTCGATCACCAAGTGGCGGTGAGCGGCAGCAGCGATCTGTGCCAGATGGGTAACAACGATTACCTGGTGGTGGCGCGCCACCGCCGCTAACTGGCCGGCGACGCGGTGGCCCACGGCACCGCCAATCCCGGCATCGATCTCGTCGAAGATCAACGTAGGGGTGCGATCGGCGCTCGCGATAGCCGCCTTGATCGCCAGCAGGATCCGCGACAGCTCACCGCCGGAAGCGATTTTTGCCAGCGGCCTCAATCCTTCACCCTCATTGGGCGCGATCAACAGCTGAACATCCTCCAATCCTCCACGCGTCCAGGCGTAGCACTCGTC
>DAOWHI010000266.1 GCA_030641505.1 Gemmatimonadota bacterium
CGGTGCCACCGGCAGCGCGGCAGCCGCGACACGGCGCAGCTGCTCACCGCGCGTGGCCAGCCCGAGCGCTGGATCGTTCGCCGCGGCGATCGCTCGCGTCCAATCACCTGCCTTGATCCACGTTTGCACCACGAGCGGCGACAGCAGCCCGGCTGCTCGTGCACCCGCTCCCGCTTTGGCCGCCTCCAGCCTTTCGACAGCGATCTCCGTCGCCAAGCTCGGCGACCACTTCTCGAGCAGCGCCTCAATCGCCGCGATTGCTCCCACGAGGGTCGCGCCACCGTAACTGACCGCGGTCAGATACGCCGTCAACGCGGCCCCGGGGTCCTGTCGATCTAACTCCAGCTCACCGCGCAACATCGCCACCGCCGCTGGCTCGGCACCCCGATCACGGGCGTGGTCGAGGAGCGCCGCCGCGCCCGCGTGCACGCGCTGCCCGAGCAAGACGCGGAACAACCTCGCCAACGGCCCAAATTCGCTCGGTCGCCGATCGAGGTAGGCATCGAACCGATCGACGACTGTGACCGGCTCGGCGCCGGCTTCGAGCGACAGCGCAGCCCAGTACGAAAGCGCGTTCGGGCCCACGTCTTCTCTGACCGCGAGGCTGTCGAGCACTGCGCGGAAACGGTCGACCTCGTCTAGGTGTGCGGCGGCGCGAGCCATCCCGGCCAGCGCCATCGGGTGATCCTCGAGCGGCTGGTATGCGGCCCTAAAGCGAGCAAATGCCTCTGCATGGTCGCCCCGATTGGCGGCCGCTCGCCCGGCTTCCAGCATCTCGAGAGTCTGAGACGCTCCGGGGGCAACGATCGCAAGTCCGGCCACCACCACAACGGACGCAACGACGCCAATCGACCACCGACGATCGCTCACTCGGTCCCCGACCCGGACCGCACACCGGCCTCGGCGAGTGATTCGAGGTACGCGCGTACCGAGTCAAGGGCGCTCCTCGGTAACACACCCCGCCACGGCGCGAGGGCCGCTTCGGGATCGAGGCGTGGCGCGCTCGCGCGGGGCGGCAATGGCGAAGGCGTTTCGGGAACGAACGAACGGGCTGCCTCCGCTCGTCGGCGATCGGTCGTCTCTTGCTCGACCATCCGTCCGACATCGGCCAGCCGACGCGCTAACGCTCGCAAATTGGTGTCGGCGCGCGCGCCCGGGACACCGCGTTCCAACTGGCGCGCCAGCTCCTCGACTGCAGCCTCCAGCCTCTGTACCGTGCGTACGTCGATCCCCATCTCGAGCAGCTCCTCCGCGACGTCGTTGAGCTGTCGACCGATCTCACGTTGAGCCACCGCGGCTTCAGGGTTGCCACCCACCGGCTCATCGCTGCTCCCGAGCGCGTCGGCCAACGAACGCTCGGCTTGCGCCATCGACTCCAGCTGCCGCGCGACCTGTCCCGAGCTGCCAGCTGCGCCTTCCGCACCCCCGGTCGCTCCCTCGCTGTCCGGCAGCAGAAACGCGCGCGCCAGCAACATCAGCGCCGTCGCCGCGTCCTCGGCTGCAGACTGCACCTGAGAGTTTCCGAGACCTTGGCCTGGCGGGGTCGCTACGGCTTCCCCCGCATATCGAACGCTGAACACCGCTTGCGCCAAGCGCGTGGCCAACCCCACACCGGCCGGGCGACCGCCGATCGCTTCAACCAACTCGCCCAGTGCGGCTTCCAACCCCCGTCCAACCACCGCCTGCCGGGAGACTCTGTCGGCGTGCTGACTGGCTCCAGTAGGCGGACCACCCATCGCTTCGGCCAGCTCCCGCTGTCGTTGGGCCAGAAACAAGACCTCGGCGCCGGCGCGATCGATCGCGATTCGCCGCGCCGCGGCGGCACCGGCCGCGCGATCGACCTCCGCCCGGGCCTGACCGGCGGCCCATTCGAGCGCTTCCGCCGCTTGTTGTTGTGCCGTCGCCAACGCCGCCGGGTCTCGATCCGCGATCTGCTCGCCAACGTTCTCGAGCGCGGCCTCGACCGCTGTCCGGAGTGAGTCGGGCAGTTGCTCGGACGCCGCCGATGCAGCGACGTCGATCTCCGACTGTCGGGGTTCGATCTCGGCACCCAGCCGATCCGGGTCCGTCTGACGGGTGTCGCTCGCCAGCTCGTCCTCAGAGCGAGCCAGGCCAGTTAGCGTGTCAGCGGTCATCGATAGCTGGATCAGCGCCTCGGTCTCAGCCAGTTCCTCACGGATCGCCTCCAGCATCGACGCCCGAGCGGACAACTCGGCGTCGGGTTCGTTGCGCAAACCGGGCTGGGGTGTCAAATCGGCCTGCGACGTTCCCTCGAGCAATCGCCGATACGCCGCCAGGCGTTCGGCGAGGCCGGGGTGCAGGTCCGGATCCGCCAGCGTCCGATCGAGCGTCTGAGCCAGGCTATCGGCAGCGGCCCGCAGCTGCGCGTCGAGCTCCCGTTGATCGCCGGTCGAGCCCTCACCACGCACCTCACGCCGGACCGCTTGCAGCACGCGATCGATCTCACGACCGGCGGCGGCCCGATCGGCGGCGACGTCTGTACTGAGCGCCGCCCGACTCGCGATCACCGCGGTTCGCCACTTGGTCGCCGCAGGCCCGCCGTGGAGTGGTCGCGCCACGACTCGGAATCGAAAGCTGTCGCCTGGGGAACGCTGCGCGCCGAGCCGCGCGATCGCCACCACGGTCGTATCACGCGTCCCACCGACATCGCCGATGAGACCGCTTCGTCCGTCGTCGGTCTCCCATCGTAGCCCCTGAAGCCCGGTCGCGGCGCCTGCTCTGACTTCCAACCACACACCAGCGCTACCGAGAACGGTCGGGTCGTCTTCCGGCCGAAGGAGCTCAACGAACGCAGGCCCGGCCCCGATCACGGTAAACGACGTCGGCGAACTTTCAACACCGCTCCGAGTCCGAGCTAGAACTCGGGCTTCCCCGACCGCGAGTTGGACCGGACCCGCAAACGTGACACCCTCGATCTCGAGCGAAGTTTTGTGACCGTCGGCCCACCGCACCCAAGCAGCATCGATCCTCTGACTTGCCGCGCCGCGAATCTCAAGCGTCTCGCCGGTCGGCACCGCTCGACCGACTAGCGGCACCCAGGCTTCGCCCTCAAGCCGAGCCTCGACCCGCACTATGGCCACTGGTACGCGAACCGTCACCTGGTAGACGGGACTGGTGAACGGCCCGAACCTGAGTCGGTACTCGAATGGGCCGGTTATCTCGGACCAACGCCAGGAACCGGTCGGTCCCGCGGCCAACGTTTCGGCGCGCCAGGCAGAAGCCGGCGGGTGCGACTCGAGCAACAGCGGACCCCTCGATGGCGGGCCCAGGATCGTCGCCTGGCCCACCAACTCCTCGCCATATGCGACGTCGATGTCACCCGGTGCAATCGTCCATTCGACAGTCGGGGATCGCCACGCTTGTTGTGGTCGCCGCAAAACCCCGGCGACCCTACTCGCAGCAGTCGGTTGACTGACCGCGGTTAACGTTGCTACCGCTCCCATCGCAAGCGCCAGCCATCGCCGTCGCGCGATCCCCGAGCGGTCATGGTCTGCCAACGCGCTGTCGAGCCTGGCGCTGCCACGACGCCCGAGCCACGATGCCGCAGATCGCTGCCGCGCGGCCGCCAGACCGGCTCGAGGATCCTCAAGCAGAGCTTCGAGCGTGCCTCTCGTCTGCGGAAACAATCGCCCTAGCTCAGCCGCCACGTCAGCGGATTCGATGACCGACCGGCGCCAGTCGTGAACTAGACGCCATCCTGAAACGAGCGCGGCGATCGTCACCGCTAGGTATCCGAACCCACGCAGAACGCCCGCCGGCCCAATCACGATCTCCCAAGCGAGCAATGCAAAAACGAACGCCGCGGCGACAACCGCCGATGTCCAACCCAATCGTTGATGGCGGCGGCCACGCGCGGCGGCGCAGAGCTCCCGGAAGACGACCTCCGGATCGCGGGGGGTGCTCATCTCATCTCAGGACTGCCCTTACGAGTGCGAGTTCATGGCCGGAAGTTCATGCCTACGGAGTAGACATTCTTAGTATAGAAATCATTCAACGTGATCGACTCGTTCCGATACCGTCCGTAACGAGCCTCGACCGAGTACTGCGCATTGACATCCTTGACCAACCGAAGCAGCAACACGTTATTGGAGGCGCCGCTGGTGTCGAGCGTGCCGGCGCCACTCAAGTTCGGGGCCGGTTCCGAGAACGATCTCAACTCGATGAGCCCATAGAACTGCGCCAGCATGTCCCACGGCAACCGTCGGATCACCTGCAAACCGATATTGTGGCTCAAGTAGGAAAGCCCAAAAGAGTTCGAGTCGTTGTAGCGGAAGTGATACTCGGCCTCCACCGACACCGGTCCCAGCCACACCAGCTGGCCTCCCAATTCGTGCAGATAGTCGATCTGCCGGGGTCGAGTCAAGCCGCGGAACGCATTCGCGGGATCGTCGTCATCACGCCTCACGACGCCGCGGCCGGGGTAGCGAATACGATCCACCGAGTATTGCCAGGTGACCGAAACGTCTTGACCAAAGTCCTTGGTGAGCGAACCAAACCCGCCGACCGATCGCTCATCGAACGGTTGATCCAGATTTTCGAAGTCAACTCGAGCGAACCGTGTTCCCACCTCCAGTCGGGCCGGCCGATCCGGCGCCAAGGGTCGTAGGTTCCACGTAGCGTTGGCCTCCCCACCTACGCTCGTGAATCCATCCTCGTTGATAAAGAAGAAGTCGTCGGTCCACTTTCGATTCTTGATCGCGAAGGCTCCGCCCAACGCCAGATTTGTGCTGACTCGACGCACATACCCGACGCCGCCCTCATTGACGAACTGATTGGCCAGATCGAAGTCGTTGCCGACCAAGCCGAAGTGGCGCTTGAAGCCACCCTGGTAGGACAGCGACAGACGCTGCGCGCCGGCCTCTCCCCATTCCAAGTCTCCGCTGTACGCGAGGCGAGCGATCTGTGCACGCACGGGATCTCTGAGCGCCTCATCGACGTTGTCGTCGAATTCGTACGTTACGTGAACGTCTTGGTCGTAGTCCCACGCTGCCTGAGCGTGGAGTGCAGTCGGCAACAACGTCAACAGCCACGCAATCGCGAGCGCCGACGTACTCGACCGCGGCGGGCGGCCCCGCGGTTTCCTACGATGGCACGTCATAGATGACTCCTCCTGACACAGGTTAACGATAAAATGCTGCTCGTCTTTCAGCGAATTGCTCTGCCTTGTTTGCATAGTCATCGCGCCGCTGAAGCAGGTCGAATCTGCGCCGCTGCAGAGCGCTCAACCGGGCATCCGGGTCCTCGAACACGTCGCCGGGGCCGGTGCGACCTCCGACGCCTCTGTCGCTCAGGATCGCCTCGATCACACTGCCACCAAGCGCCGCCTGTCCGTCGCGCTCGATGTCGTCCTTTATGCGTTGAAACTCTTCGAGATCACGTTGCTTCTGGAGCGTCTTGTTTATCTGATCCTCGATGGCGGCGATCCGCTCATCGATCTTGTCGACGGCATCACGCGCGATCGCCTCCTTGACACGGAGCTGCGCCGGACCATCTCTCGGGTCAAGCGCGAGTCGTGGCAAGAAGAGGTCTTCTTCCACCTCTTCGATTTCGGTCGTCAGCGTCTCTCGAGCGCGTACGTAATTCTCGAGCAATGCCACCAACCGGCGCAGCTCCCCATCGTTCTCGGCCGCGGGCTCCCGACTCGTGACAGCGTCGATTTCCTGCTGAACAATTGGTATCTGCTCGTTATAGGCGAGGAACAGCTGGGTCTTGAGATCGCGTACCTGCTCGTAGAGCACCCGGAGCTGACGCGTGACGTTTGTAATCTGTTCCGACGATTCGAGGATCTGATTGGAGATCGACACGAACCGGGCGCTGCCCGGCTCAGCCGCTCGCTTGGCAGCGCTCAGTGAGTCACCACGCTGCTCGAGGGATCGGAGCCTCACGTCGAGTCGCGCGATCTCCGTCTCTCGCCCGTCGATCAGCCGCCTCAGCTCGACGATGCCGGGTCCTTGCGCACTCAAACTCGTCGAACTCAGCGCGATCGCGCTGAACCATACAAAGAGCACTAGCGCGAGCCTAGTCGTCGCGCGCGAGACCATATTTTTCCAGCTTGTAATAAAGCGCGCTCGTCTTGATCCCAAGCAAATCGGCGGTCTTCGTCTTCACGCCGTTTGCCTGCTCGAGCGCGCGAATGATCATCGATCGCTCGAGTTCCTCGAGCGCGTGGTCGAGCTCGACACTGCCCACCGGGGGCGCGCTGATCGTCGGGCCCACCCGAGGAGCCACTCGTTCATCGAGTGGGAATGCTTCTGGCTCCAGGATCTTCCCGTCGCACAACACGATCGCGCGCTC
>DAOWHI010000229.1 GCA_030641505.1 Gemmatimonadota bacterium
GCGCGTCACATCGTTGGCTGTCTCCGGACGTGGCTTCGAGTACGAGTACACGTTGAACTACTACCTGGCGCTCAGCCAGCCGGTGGACCAGCCCGAGTTCGAGTGGGACTCGTTGTTCAACCCGGCGGCAACCGAACGGCTCAGGGAAGCGATCATGCGGATCGCCAGCGATTCGCTCACGCACTACGAAGCCGCGCTGAACCAGGCGGACACGCACTGGGGAGAACCTCAATGGAGCTGGGCCGAGGGGTTTCGCACTTTCGACTTGGACCAGGACGGGTGGGCCGAGGCGATGGGCGTCGTCGAGGTCCTCGTGGTTCCGCCGGGTAACGACTCTCTCGAGTCGGCGTCGGAAAGCGAACCCTTTCACGCCAGCATCCTCATGTGGGTAGAGGATCGGGGTCCGGACACCGTTCCACAGGTATTGCTAACGCTCAAGCAAGCAGCTCCCACCAGCAAGGTGGGCCTCGGCTACCATCTGGCCGAAGTCGTCGACATCGACGGTGACGGGGTGGCCGAGCTCTTCTATCAGATCGAAGGTTGGGAGTACCACGCCTTCGCGATCTACACGTTGCGTGACGACACCCTCCACGAGTGGTTCTTCGGCGCCGGCTACGGCTGCTGAACCATCGACCCCGAGGCGTCGCACTCGGCGCCGATTCGGGATAAACTCGGGTCGCTGCCCAAGAATCGAAACTCGTGTTAGGGGACGAGGCGATGCGTTGGAGACAAGGCAGGCGGAGCACAAACATCGAGGATCGTCGCGGTCGGCGCCCCGGCATCGCGATCGGCGGCGGGGGAGCGAGACTGCTGCTGTTGGTGCTGGCGATGATGTGTATGGGTGGCGATCCAGCGCAGCTCTTGGGCATCGTCGGAAACACCCAGATCACGCAGTCACAGCCTGAGCCAACGCAACGTCCCAGCGATGAGGTCGGCGATTTCTTGTCGGCGGTGCTGGGCAGCACCGAGGACGTGTGGTCGGAGGTCTTCGCGGCTTCCGGTGCGCGGTACCGGCTGCCCACGCTGGTGATGTTCTCGGACATCGTTCGGTCGGCGTGCGGCACCAACTCGGCCGCGACTGGGCCGTTCTACTGTCCACTCGACCAGAAGGTGTACCCCGACACCAGCTTTTTCCGACAGCTCGCGCAACTCGGCGGGCCGGGTGATTTCGCCGCCGCCTACGTTATCGGCCACGAGATCGGTCACCACGTTCAGAACTTGGTCGGTACGTCGGACCGCGTGCGTCAGCTACAGAGCCGCGGGAACCGAACCGATGCGAACGCGTTGTCGGTCATGCTCGAGTTGCAGGCCGACTGCTATGCCGGCGCTTGGGCGCATCACGCCAACCGCACAGCGGCGTTACTCGAGCCCGGCGATGTCGAGGAAGGTTTGGCGGCCGCCGCGGCGATCGGTGACGACCGTCTCATGCGGCAATCCGGCCGTGCGGTGAGTCCCGAGTCGTTCACGCACGGGACGAGCCAACAAAGACAGCAATGGCTGCGGACGGGGTTGCAGACCGGCGATCTCAACGCCTGCGACACATTCGGTCGCGGGAGTTAATCGGCGTTCTCTAGGTTTGGGTTGGCCGGGTGATCTCCGGAGCGACCGTTGTGCGCGGGAGCGAGCCGAGATCCCGCAGCAGAGCGAGGAGGCTCGACGAAGTGGAGCGCCGGCCGCACCGGGGATCACCCGGCCGACCAGCAACGCGAGAAAACTAGGGCAAGTCCTCTCTGTGCGTCGTCGGGTCGAACCCCGCCGGGAGCTCGGTCAGATCCTCGAACTCGAGCTTCTCGCCCATCGCACCGGTGGGTGACTTCCTGTGCGCTTTGATCGCTTCGTCCAGCGCATTCCAGCCCAGTAGTGCACACTTGATTCGAACCGGCAGCTTAGCTACCCCCTGAAGCGCGCGCAGATCTCCCAACTTCCGGTCTTCGCTGGCCCCCTCCTCGTCGCGCATCAACGCCACGAACCGCTTCTCCAGATCGAGCGCCTCGTCGACCGAGCGACCGCTGACGCCTTGAGTCATCATCGACACCGATGCCTGGCTGATCGAACACCCCTGACCGGTAAAGCCTATGGCACGAATCTGCTCATCCTCGATCACCAACATGAGATCGATTTCGTCACCGCACATCGGGTTGCGCATGGATACTGTAACCGTTGGGTTTTCCAGGGGGTTCTTGTTACGTGGCTTGCGGTAGTGTTCGAGGATGATCTCGCGGAAAATCGATTCGAGCATATGACGGCTAGATTCCGAAAAGCTCCTGCGCGCGGTGCAACCCGCCCACCAACGCCTCCAGGTCATCCTCCGCGTTGTACAGATAGAACGACGCCCGCGCGGTTGCCGCGACACCGAGCCTGCGCATGAGCGGCTGGCAACAGTGATGCCCAGCCCGGATCGCGACCCCCTCGTGGTCCAGGATCGTCGCCAAATCGTGGGGGTGGATGTCCGCCAGCGTGAAAGCCACTACGCCGCCACGCGCAACCTCGGGCGCAGGTCCGTACAGCGTGATCGCCTTGAACTCATCGGCCAACCTTTCGAGCACGAGCCGCGCGATCCGCTTCTCGTGGGCGTGAATCGTCTCGAGCCCGAAGGATTGCAGGAAATCGACCGCCGCCCCCAACCCGATCGCGCCGGCGATGTTCGGCGTGCCGGCTTCGAACTTGTGCGGCACCGGAGCGTACGTGGAGCGCTCGATCCTGACCTCTTCGATCATTTCGCCACCTCCCTGATAGGGAGGCATCGACTCGAGCAGATCGCGCCGCGCCCACAACGCTCCGATCCCCGTCGGACCGCACGCCTTGTGGCCGCTGAAGGTGTCGACATCACCACCGATAGCGCGCACATCAATCGGCAGCTGGGGAGCGCTCTGAGCACCATCGATTAGGTATAACGCGCCCACTCCGTGCGCTCGACGTGCGATCTCTTCCACCGGATGAATCGTTCCGACCGCGTTCGACACGTGGCCGGTCGCAACAAGCCGCACGTTGCCTTCGCTGAGGAGCGCATCGAAGTGATCGAGATCCAAGCACTGATCGTCGGTCACCCCAATCGCCTTGATCTCGGCACCCGTCATCTCGCACACCATTTGCCACGGCACCAGGTTGGAGTGGTGCTCCATTTCGCTCACCACGACGACATCGCCCGGCCCCAGGTTAGCCCTGCCCCATGCCATACTGACGAGGTTGATCGATTCGGTCGTAGATCGCGTGAACACGACCTCGTCAGCGCGTCCGGCGCCTAGGAAGCGAGCCACCTTGCCGCGTGCGGCTTCGTACCGCCGGGTGGCGCGGACCGACAGCTCGTAAGCGCCTCGATGCACGTTGGCATGGTCCTTGGCGTAGTACTCAGCGATCGTGCGGATGACCACGGCTGGACGCTGCGAGGATGCAGCGCTGTCGAGATACACGAGCCGGTGCCCATGGACCTGTTGGTCGAGGATCGGAAACTCGGCCCGCACCACGGCCATGTTGAGCGGTGACTCGGGCTGGCCTGCGAGCGCCGGTTGATGTGTGCGGCTGGCGGTTTCCGAGGGATTCACACTATTCGGGTGGTAGATCGATCGCGTCGGCGGCCGGAAGAGCCACCCAGACCTCACCCTCCCTCACTTCCACGTCGAATTTTGGCAGGCGCTTAGTCGCCGGTAGCGCAAGCACTTCACCGGTCTTGATATCGAACGATGCACCGTGCCAGTCGCAGGTGAGTCGATCACCCATCAAGAAACTGTCCGTCAACGTGTATTGCTGGTGCGTGCAACAATCGTGAAACGCGTGAAACTCGCCGTCGACGTTGGCGAGCCCGACTTTGACGCCGTAGATCTCGTAGCCCCGCATCGCTCCCGCTGGTACCGCGTCGGCGGCGGCGATCTTCACGAACA
>DAOWHI010000251.1 GCA_030641505.1 Gemmatimonadota bacterium
CGCTCGACGTTCTCGACCCCGGCGCTGGCGCACGCGAGAAAGGTCAGGGGCAGAAGAGCGCACAGGATGGGCGCCGACAGCGCCTTCTTAGGTTTCATCTTCGGAGCTTCCGTCTAGGGGGATCTTGGTTCCGCATTGTGAGTCCATGGGGCACGTGTCGGCAATAGTACCAAGGCCCAGAACAGAATGGGTGGAAAGGTCACATGGGGTCTTGTCCCGTCTCTAAGACAAGCTCCGCACTTCGGAGCGAAGTCGCTCCTTTACATCGTCCCATTCGACATCGCGGATCATCTGCGGCATGGGCTCGTTCTCCGCATCATCGAAGAACACGACGCTCTTGAGCAGGTGGTACTCGTTGTAATCGACCTCCGTGAACCGCCGCTTGAGCAGCTCGAAGACCGTCCCCAGCGTCGTGCCTGCACGAAGGTAGAAGTAGAGATCCACGAAGTCCTTGCGGCTCCCGCGCCCGCCGATCGCGACCAGCTTCATGACCGCGATATCGCGTGGATCGGCGACGGACAGCCCTCGGTATCCGATGCCTGGATACAGTAGTGGAGCTTGAGCTCGAAGGAAGCTCAGCCGCAAGCCGTCAACCAACGCGTGCAACGTCTCGGAAGAGCGGCTCTGAACCACGACGTGCCCGATGTCGGTCAGTCGGCTCAGAATCTCGGAAGAATCGAAGGGGTCCGACGCGAAGAAGGCGACATCCTCCGAGTATCGATGCCCGAGGTGGAGCGCCAGCGCTGTCCCGCCGGCCAGTGTGAAGCGGTCCGACCATCCCTGCGCGACGAGCTTGCGCACCGTCTTCCAGCCCTCGGCGCTCACGACCTTGGGGTGCATGAATCCGCCAATACGGCCTGCCAGTAGTTGCGCGTCCGATCATCGACCTCACGCCGTTCGACGGCGGTCGCGATCGCGTCTTCTCCAAAGAACCGGCTCGCAGCCCGAACCTGCTCACGCTGGCCGTACATCAGGACCCGGCCGAGGACCCAGCTCGGGTACTCCGACAGATCCGAAACCTGGAGCTCCCGGTCCCAGAAGAGCGGAGCGAGGATCTCGACCAACTCTTCGGTGGTCTGCTCTGGGTCAGACTCTGGCGAGGCCGGGACGAACCGGACCTCCAACCCCGCGTCGAGCGCTGTCGCGATGCGCTCGAGGGTGCGGATCTCGAACCGATCCCAACCGCTCTCGTACCGGTGAAGCGTCGGGGCACTGGTTCCGGAGCGAGTGGCCAGTTGCTCGAGTGTCAGCCCTCGGTCCTGCCGGAGCCAGCGTATCTGGAGCCCGAGCGGCACGCCCTTAACATTATCATACATGATAATACGATAAGGGGTCGAGTCCGGTTCGTCGCGAGCGACAAATCGGGAAGGCGTGTCATCAAAAACTGGAAAGCGACGACATATCAAGAGGAACGGCGACACGTCAGCGGTTTGACTCAGCTATTCCCGTCGGGTTAGCCTCGCGGCATGTCTGCCGACGCCTGGCTCATCGTCGCGATCCTCGTCGTGACGTTCGGGCTCCTGCTGTTGACCAAGATTCCGCCGGTCGCGGTGTTTCTAGGCGCGCTGACGATGAGCGTGACGCTCGGTCTGGCCCCGCTCGACGCTAGCCTGAGCGGCTTCGCGAACTCTGGCGTCTGGACCGTCGGCGCCTTGTTCATGGTCGCGGCCGGCATGTACTCGACGGGGGCGATCAACATCATCGCCGACCGGCTGATCGGGCGTCCGAAGACCACCGGTGCCGCACAGGGCAAGATCCTCCCGCCCGTAGCGGTGGGCAGCGCGTTCCTCAACAACACGCCGCTGGTGGCGATGCTCATCCCCGTGGTGCGGGACCTCTCGCGGACGGGTCCGCTTAAAGCGTCAAAGCTGTACATGCCGCTCAGCTTCGCGTCGATGCTGGGCGGGACCTGCACGCTGATCGGGACGTCGGTCAACATCATCATCGGCGGGATGGTCCTCGACACGATCGCCGAGGGCGCTGCGGGAACGCCCGCGCTTCGACCCCTCGAGATCTTCGACCCCGCCTGGGTCGCCGTGCCGGCTGCCGTTCTTGGTATCGCCTTCATGGTGATCGGCAGCCGATGGCTCTTCCCGGACCGGGACCGGAAGGAGACCCGCGTCGCGAGTCGGCTGTATCGGGCCGAGTTCGTCGTCGCCGAGGGCTCTCCGCTCACGGGTCGACCACTCGACGACGCCGGCTTCGTGGGATCCACGGCCTTCGAACTCCTCTCTCTCACAGGGCCCGATGGCGAGGCGCTGTCGCTCGAGGGCACGACCGCCCTCCAGCCCGGTCAGATTCTGGCTTTCTCGGCGAACGCCGACATGGTCGCCACGCTATGGGAGACGCCGGGACTCTTGCCGGTTCTCAAGGGCCGCGAGATGAAATCCGAGCGTTATACGCGGCGGCTGGTCGAGGTCGTGGTGTCGCCCAACTCGCTCGCGCTCGGCCGGCAGGTGTCCGAGATGCCGCTGCCCAACACGCCCTACCGTCTGACCCTGGTGGCAGCTTCGAGAGGCGGGTTGCCGCCCGCAGGCGCGATGCGCGACCACCGGATGGAGGTCGGAGACAACGCGATCATCGAAGTCGACGACGAGTTTTTCTACGTGAACCGGCGCGAAGAAGATTTCTCGCTGACCAAGACGATCCGCGGCCATCAGCTTCAGCGCGTGGATCGCGCCGTCACGGCGGCCGCGATCACCGGGGGCATGGTCGTGGCGGCCGCGTTCGGA
>DAOWHI010000111.1 GCA_030641505.1 Gemmatimonadota bacterium
GCTGCTGGTGCTCGTCCGTCGCTATCCGACGTGGTATCCGTGGCTGATTCGGGGGTTGGCGCACGTGGCCCCGTGGGTGCCGTTGCCTCGTGGCACAGACCCCTCGCGGCTCACTCGCGATCCGGACCGGCTGGAGGCGTTGCGCAGGGACCCCTACTTCCATCGCGTGATCACGCCGCGTGCGATGCTCGGAATCGCTGACGCAATGACGACGATCCGCACGACACCCGAGAAAGTCTCGATCCCGCTGCTGTTCCTCGTCGCCCGCGCCGATACCGTCGTGAGCGGAGCCGATGTTCTCGCTTACGCGCATTTCGTGGCTTCAAAAGACGTATCGATCGAACAGTATCCTGGCGCCTATCACGAGCTGCTCAACGACCTCGGTCGACGAGCGGTGTTCGATCGGATCTGTAGCTGGTTCGATGGTCACGTCAGCTGACTCGATCCGCGCTTTCGTCGCCCTCCCCTGCCCGCCCGAACTTCGCGCCTCGATCGCCCGAGCCCTCGAGGTTTGGAACAAGTCGACCGACGGTGTTCGCTGGGTCGACCCCAGCACCAGTCACCTCACGCTCAAGTTCCTCGGAAACGCTGCCGCGGATCGATTGGACCGTCTCGACGAGCGGTTGCGGGCGATCACAGCGAACGTTGGGCGGGTCGAGTTCCGCGCCGGCGAGACCGGAGCGTTTCCAAACTGGAAGCGCCCGCGGGTTCTGTGGTTGGGGCTGTTGGAGGCAGGGCCGATCGTGAGGTTGGCGGAGGCGATCGGGGCGGCGGCTCGGGAGGTCGGTTTCCCAGACGAACAGCGGTCCTTCTCACCGCATCTGACGCTGGGGCGGGTCAAACGACCGCATGCGGCGCGCGCTGTGGCGCCGGCGGTGCGTGATTGGAAGCCTTCCGTCAGCGGCGAGTCGGTCTCCGAAATCATCCTCTACCGCAGCGACTCGACGCCGGGTGGGGCGCACCACACCCCGTTGGCGCGGTACAGGTTGGACGGCGACTAGCGTGAGCCTCAAGGTCCTCCATCTGGCCGACGTTCATCTCGGCGCCCGACTGTCGAACTTTGGTCGCTATGCCGAGCAACGTCGGCAGGAGATCGAGGGCGCGTTCCGGCGAGCGATGGATGTCGCCATCCAGCGTGATGTTCATCTCGTGGTGATCGCCGGTGACCTGTTCGATTCGCGGAATCCCGAGCGCGAGACCGTGAACGTCGCTCGAGGCCAGCTGGCCCGACTTCGCGAGGCGGGCATTCGCTCGTTTGGGGTACCGGGGACCCACGACAGCTTGGCCTTCGCGGACAGCGTTTATCGACGCGAGAACCTGCCGTTCGACCATTTCTTCACTGGCCCTGACTTTGCCGATCCCGTCGAGTTCGAGGTCGATGGCCACAGTGTAACCGTGTATGGCATCGCCTACGATCGAGAGCAAACAACGGACGGTTGGCGCAGCCTGGCCCGCCGCCATACCGAGGGCATCCACATCGCGATCGCTCACGCCGCGTGCCAGGATCATCCTGGCTGGTCGATCCCGGCTGACGACTTGCCGTTCGCGCCCGATGACTTGCAGCGCCTAGCACTCGACTACGTGGCGCTGGGTCACTATCACAATTTGAGGTTTTTTCACCGCGGCGAACGTGTCGTCGGCGCCTACAGTGGCTCGGTCACGGGACGGAACTGGAAGGAGACCGGGAAGCGTCATGTGGTGCTGATCGAATGGGAGGGTGCCGGAAGCCCACCGGCCGTAACTGCGGTGCCGATTCAAGTCCGTCTGCTTGAGACGGGTGAGATCGACGTCGGCGATCTTCCCGACTCGGTCGCCATTGCGGACGCGATCCGCGGCGCGTGTGAATCGAGCTCGATCTGGCGGGTCACGCTGACCGGCGACCCTGACTTCGTCCCGAGCGCGGAAGCGATCGTCGCCGACCTGGAGGCTCGCTACGGGTACATCGAGGTCCACGACGCGACGACCCTGGTGACGAGTCGACTGTTGGCTGAACGACGCGAGGAGGAAACGGTTCGCGGGGAGTTTTTCCGACGGCTGGTCGATGCGCGTGAAAGAGCAGACGATGAGCGATCCCGGGCGGTGGTCGACCGGGCGATCAAGCTCGGTGTCGAGGTGTTTGGGTGACCGACCGCCTGGACCTCAGGCTAGTCCGATTGCGGGTCGATGGGTTTGGCCGGTTGCGCGACTTTTCGTTCCAACCCGCGTCGGATCCGGGCACGATCGTTCTGGCGCCAAACGAAGCCGGCAAATCGACGTTGGCATCAGCCATCGTCCGGGGTTTGTTCGGTTTCCGGGACAAGGAGCGTGAAGCGGCGCGGAGCCCGTGGGGCGGCGGATCGTTTCAGGTGCACCAGGAGTGGGTACTGGGGGGCCGCACCCGATGCGTCATCGCGCGCGACTTCGCGACCCAGTCGGTGGTGGTCGAGTGGCATCAGCTGGACGAGACGACCGGGCAGATCTCGATCGAAGGGCGGTGGGAGGGACAGCCCAACCCGCGCGGGCGATCGGTGGATCGGGAACGATACGAAGCCGAGCTGCGGCGGCTGCTCGGTTTTGCCACACCGGAGGTGTTCTTGCAGACGGCATACGTCGGTCCCGGCGGGCTTGCGGTGCGACCGATCGAAACCGAGCTGCTGAGGCTGCTGTCAGGCAGCGAACGGGCCGATTTCCGGGCCGCGATGGAGACGCTCGAGGCCGGTTACTACCGCCTCACCCAGGCCGACATCACCGACCCCTCGAGGGTCGCCAAACAGAAACCACGTCAGCTGGAAACGCTCGCTACCGACCGCCGAGACACGTTACGCCGCCAAACCGATTCGCAAAGCGAGCAGGTGGCGCGGGATCGGCTCGAGACGGCGTTGGCGGCCAACCGATCGCGGCTGGCCGAGGTCGACGTCGAGCGGGAAGCGCGAGTGGTGGTCGAGAAGTCGATCCGTCGGCTGCGCGAGCTGCAGCAGGAGGAGGAGCGGTTCCAGCGGCGTCGTGAAGAACTGGAGCAAGCCATCGGCCGAATCACCGACTGGGAATCCAGCGTCCGCGAAAAGACCAAAGAGCTCCAACCGCTGGTTGGTTACCTTCGCCAGGAAGCCGACTTCGCGACCCAGCTGGGCGAACTCCGGAGGTTGGCCAAGGAACGCGATCGCGCTCTCGAGGAGCTGGGGGTGGTGCGGGGTGGGGCGGAGCCGCGAGGCCGTCAACTCAAGTTTTTGGGCGCTGCCGGTGGAGCGATCCTCGTGGTCGGGGTGGTCGGAATCCTCGCCGGGGGGTCGGTCGGCTTGTTCGGCGCGGTTGCGGTTGGGGGGTTGCTCGTGTTGAGCGCCTTTGGATGGAGCGTACGATATCAGAGAGCGAAGGCTCAGGGTGTCGAGGCGAGCCAACGATCGATCAAGACACGAGCGGCTCGCTTCGAGGCTCGGCGGCGTGCGATGGCGGAGGCCGCCTCGCTCGATCCGGACGCCATTGATATCGATGTCGAGCGCCGACGATATGATCGCGCCCAACAGCTCAAGTCTGAGCTCGACGGCATGCAACAGGCACGCGACGCGCTCGGTGACTATCAGGCGCTCGAGCGGGAGCGCCGTGAGATCGGAGAGAAGAAACTCGATGTACTACGTCTCGAGCGACGCCAGATCCTGGAGGAGTACCCGTTTCTCGATGGAGACGAAGAGTTCGAGCACCGCTTTGCCGCCAGGCAGCAGCAGCTTGAGGTCGAACAGAATCAACTAGTCGAGCAGGAGCTGGAACACCGGCGAAAGCTGGCCGATCTACCGCTTGCGCCGGACGACCCGCGAGAGTTGGAAGCACGAGTTCAGGAACTCAACGAAGCGACGGAGCGATTGGCGATCGAGCGCGATGCGCATCGACTCGCCTACACTACGCTGGCCGCGTGTCGAGACGAGTTTGTGACCATCATGACCGAGCGACTCGAGGGACGGATCGGCGAGTTATTCGGCGAACTGACGGATGGCCGGTACAGGGGAGTGATGCGCGACCCCAGGTCGTGCGAAGTAACTGTCGAGGGCGTCGAAAAGGTCGAGGTGCCGGCCGCCAGCCTGAGTCGCGGTGCAAGAGATCAACTGTACTTCGCGATGCGCGTGGCGGTGGTCGAGGTAATGGCGGCCGATCGAGCGTTGCCGCTCATCCTCGATGATCCGTTCTTGCATTTCGATGATCGCCGGCTGGCTCGGGTCGAGCGGATGCTCGAGCGGGTCGGTGCCACCCATCAGATCATCCTCTTGACTCACGATGCGCGACTTTCCGATTGGTCGTTTCCGTGCACACGGCTGCCAGCTCCAGCCGCACCGTCTGACGAGGAATTGTCGGCCGATTGACGATTCCCGTCGCGAGCGCTGCCCTATAGCACTCTGCTCGAGTCCTCGCCTTAAGTACATAAACCACTGTATCACAACGAGTTGATGGACTGGCTGCGAGCCCTGGCCAGGCGCTGGCTCGACACCTGCCAACGGGTGGGTCAGGCGCTCGGACCCACCGGGGGAGCGGAGCGGCTGGGCGCCGATCTTTGCGGGGGCGAATTGCGTGCCCGTTGTGGACAATAGGGTCGACCAGGGAGGGGGTCGGCCCGGCTGGCGGTGGTGCGCGACCGTCCCCGCAATCCTAGCTTTCGCCAATCATGCCCGAGTTGATTGGCGAAGAGCAGCTCTACTATCGCAAGGGATTCGGCCTCAAAGAGGAGGTGGGGGCCGACCTCGCCCACGCCTACCGCTCCGATCTGATTGACCGAATGGTCGCGGCTGGCCACCGCCTGGACGTCGATGACATGACGATTCGGTTGGCGCAGGAGTTTGGCAATTGCTATGGCGTGGATCGAGCGGTCCAGTATGCGTACGAAACGCGGCGGCGATTCCCGGAGCGGCGTCTCTTCCTGACCGGCGAGCTGATTCACAATCCTCACGTCAATAAAGAGATGTTGGCGAACGGGATCGGGTTCCTCACTGGGAGCTACGCCGAGGACATTTCGTATGACGAGCTGACGGAGGAAGACGTCGTCCTTCTGCCGGCATTTGGCGCGCCCACCGACATCATGCGCAAGCTCCGCGACATCGGATGCGTTCTGGTGGATACGACCTGTGGGTCTGTGCTGCTAGTGTGGAAGACCGTCGAGCGCTTCGCGCGCGAGGGGTTCACAGCCATCATTCACGGCAAGTATTACCACGAGGAGACTCAGGCGACGGCGTCGCGGGCGCTGGAGTACCGTGGCGGGGCGTACTTGGTGGTTCGCGATCTCGAGGAGACCGGATTGGTGACGGATTTCATCCGTCGCGGGGGCGATGCAAGCGCGCTCTCGGAGCGCTTTGCGAAGGCCACCAGCCCGGGCTTCGATTTCGAGGTTCACGTCGAGCGCGTCGGGATCGCCAACCAGACGACGATGCTGATGCGTGAGACCGAAGCTGTCGCTGAGATGTTGCGGTTGGCGATGATCGATCGTTACGGCGAGGCCGACCTCGATGATCACTACCGGGCGCTCGACACCATCTGTTCGGCGACCCAAGAGCGTCAGGACGCGGTCGAGGAGCTGCTCCTCGAGCCGCCCCAGCTGATGATCGTTCTCGGGGGTTATAACTCTAGTAATACCAATAACTTGACTAGGATCTGCCAAGCCGTTGTTCTGACCTATCACATCGATGACTCGTCGTGTATCGAAGGCCCCAATTCGATCCGGCACCAGCCGGTCGATCAGGATGACGAGATAAGTACCGTCGATTGGCTTCCGCCGGGTCCGGTCGAGATCGGGATGACTGCTGGGGCGTCGACGCCCAACAACAAGGTCGGCGAAACGATCGAACGCCTGTTGGCCTGCCGCGGTCACACGATCCCGGCGGTAGGCTAGTCCGAGGTCGAAGCCGTGATCGGGTCGCTCATGCACCAGCTCGAACGTCGCCTGGCGGCGCGTGATACGGAGCGACAGTCTCACGCCTTTGACTGGGGGTTCGAGCATCTCGATCCGGCGCCCCCGCCGCAGCGGGACCCAGCCAGAGCGCTTCTCCAGTGGGCGCGCGACGTCGTCCAAGACCCAACCCGCTTTTTCGTCGACCCGGGCCGCCCCCCGCTTGCTGACGAAACCTCCGATGATCGACTTCGGTTTCCCAGCCCCGTCCGCACGTCC
>DAOWHI010000047.1 GCA_030641505.1 Gemmatimonadota bacterium
CCCCGTAAGACCGCCGAGCTCGGGATCGAGCAAAATGTCGAGTCGCGGTAGCTGTTCCTCGACGTTGAGGCGTGACAACATCCCGGTCAGCTGACCGACGACGCTGAAGACGTTGGTGATCTCCTCCCGGCTCCTCAACGGTTCGCTGACGTCGACGCCGATCACAACGTCTGAACCCATCGAGCGGGTGAGGTCAACCGGCATGTTCTCGGTGATCCCGCCGTCGACCAGCAATCGGCCGTCGATCTCGATCGGGGTGAAAAACACCGGGATCGACATGCTGGCCCTCATCGCACGAGCCAGGTCACCCCGCTCGAGGACGTACGACTGGCCGGTCTCGAGATCGGCTGCGATCGCTTTGAACGGGATCGGCAAATCGCCGAAGTCATCGATCGCGCTCGCGTGCAGGGTGTTCTCGCGCAGCAACAGCCCGATCTTCTGTCCGGCCAGCACACCGCCGCGCAACGCTATACCGCTCTTTTTTACGCCAAACTCTACGTTCCACGAGTAACGCGTTTCCTCCTCTTTGCGGCGATAATCGAGCTCCTCGCGTGGCGGTTGGTCGCGGAACAGGCTGATCCAGTCGACGTCGCCCATCTTGACTTGAATCTCTTCCGGGGTCATGCCCGACGCGTACAGGCCAGCCATGATCGAACCCATGCTCGTACCTGTGATGTAGTCGATCGGGACGCGGTACTCTTCGAGCACCTTGAGGACCCCGAGGTGCGCGAATCCCTTCGCGCCGCCGCCGCTCAGCGTGAGGCCGATCTTGGGGCGCTCGGCCGTTTCTTGCGCCGTCACCGACGGGATGGCGAACCCACTCGTGACGAGCAGAAGAATCAGTATCGCGCGCTGGATTTTCATCGGCATGGCGTTCAACCTAGGCTCGCAGCCGTGCTCGAGCATCCGGTCCGCTCCCTAACGCCAAATGTCGAGCGGTTGCCCATCGATATCGGTCCGCACTTCGGCCTCGCGCTGGTCGAATCCGAAGATCCCACCGAATCGTGGCACTTCCCACGCGATCCTGTCGGGTAGCTCCATACCGAACAGCTCCAAAATCGTCGGG
Organism: Gemmatimonadota bacterium; assembly: GCA_030641505.1. Taxonomy (GTDB): domain Bacteria; phylum Gemmatimonadota; class Gemmatimonadetes; order JACCXV01; family JAHWKZ01; genus CAMYLR01. The sequence continues at coordinate 1,067 of DAOWHI010000047.1, forward strand.
TACACGTCGACGGTGCGCGGCATGCGACCGTTCGCAAATAATCGCTCGGCCTTGTCGGCGTCGAGCTTGGGTCCGTAGATCAAGAGCGGAACGACCAAATGTTCACGCCGCAGCGCGCCGTGGAGCCCCTCTTGCATCTGTTCCCACGGCTCGTAGCCGGGCCCTGCGTCGACGATGAGATCGCCGGAGTTCGGTCCGTCCAGAAGTTGTACGATCTGAACGACCCCATCCGGAAACCCCGAGGCTCGAGTCACGGTGGCCCAACGATCACCGCTGTAGAAATCGCCGGTTGTCATCTCGTGCGTCGCCTCGAACGACGTGTACCCCAACGGGTCATCGCCATCGACCGTGTACGAGTACTCCGATTGGCCATTGACACGGATCATAGCCTCGCCCAATCGGGACACGACGTGATACCCGCGACGCTCACGATCGGTTGCGTAGACGTGCGAGACCTGCGGATACTGGAGGAGCGTATCGATCAGGTCGACGCGCTCGTCACCAGCGGTTGGATACGCGCGTAGATCGCCGTACGACGGACGTGCCGTCCAATCATCGATCGGGGCACCTGGCTTCCGCAAATACAACTGAACGTTGCCGTTCCCCGACACCGCCCCGATCCCGGTCCACTCTCGATGCTCACCCTCTTTCCAACGTTTGATCGCGCGCCCCGAGCCCCGCATCATGTTGAGGTGCGCATCGTGGATCATCACACCGGTGTCTTCCGACAGCTGCTGGATGATGTTGAAGTGCGCGTCGGGGCTCTGACCGACCGGGCTCGTCCCGTGGTCAGCGCTCACGATGATCGTGAGATCGTCGAGCGCGCCCTGCTGCCGGAACACGTAGCCGATCGCGCCCAGGATCTCGTCGGCCTGTCGCAACGCTAGCGTGTACTCGTCTCCCATGCCGTGGTGGTGCGACGTGTCGTCTGGCAACCGGAGCGAGATCATCGAGAACCGTGGCAAGTAACCGAGCTTGCGCGCCGACCATCGCTTCTCACGAACCACCCGCTCGAGGCTGGCGACACTAAAGAACTCTTCGATGAGTAAACGCCGGCGTCCCCACCGGCCCCAAGGAAAGAGATCGCCTTCAAAGTTGGTGATGTCGTTGAACCGTTTGGTGCTGAAGCCGGGACTCAAGTAGTTCAGGAACGAGAGCAGGTTCTGGAGATCGTTCTCGGCCACCCGCTTGAAGCCGTACATCCCGATCGCGCCCGGCAGACTGAAGTAGTTCTCGTGCAGGGGACGGATGACACGGCCATCGTCACGCCACCCGCGTCGCGTCACGAATCC
>DAOWHI010000094.1 GCA_030641505.1 Gemmatimonadota bacterium
CGTGGTCTCGTACTTGCCCAGCACCTCGACCAACCCTTTCTCATAGGGTCGAACGATGCGGAATCCGGTGGCGGCGACAAACACCAGCACCACCGCCATAAAGACAAACAGCACGACAATTGGGTCCATCATGCCCCCCTTTCTCGATTATGGGTCATCATTGGTCTGCCGGCGCCACGACCATTCGCGCTCCGCGGATCCCAACCACCACGACGCGGGTCCCCGGCTCGAGCGGTCGACCATCAGTAGTCGCACGCCACTCCTCGGTCTCGACGCGCACCATTCCGGTCGCGGTCGCTGCATCAACCCGCGCCGTAACGACGCCGAGATTGTTTAGATATCGGTTGGCTCCAACTGCTGCCGTCGCCTCGTCCTGATGGCTCATGAACTGGCGCACGTAGGCCAGAGCAAGGCCGGAGACGAAGAAAAACACCAACCACTGAGCCAACAGCTGAACACCGAGCCAGGCCAGCACAGCTGCCGCAACCGCACCCATAGCGAACGGCAGCAGGAAGAAGCCGGCGGTAAGGATCTCCCCCAATCCCATGACGATCGCCAGGCCGGTCCATAACCAGCGCCAAGTCACGTTCGTTGCCGGATCGCCACCGCCAGCGATCGCCAGCGCGAACCCCACCGCGGCCAAGACCAACACTACGAAGCCCGCGGCCGCGAAACGGGCCTGCCGGGTGCGGACCGTCCTGCCTGTCGCGACGTCTTCCCACGACGGGATCTGCCCCGTGGACGAGCGCCGCTCGGCAGCCCACGCCTCGGCAAATGCCGGCAGATCCGGCCCGACCACGGCGTGCGCCGACCGACCTTCAGCCACCACCTGGATCAGGTGCTGCTGCAGCTCGGCTCGCATCTCGGTCACCGCCTCGGGGGGTACCCCTGTCTCGCGCCAGTAGCGCTCACAATCGGAAACGATCGTCGTTATGTCGCTGTGATCAGACATCGGGCCCTCCTCTCAAGACCGTTTCCACTCCGGTCGACAACTCCCGCCACTCGCGAGACCACTCGCCGAGCCGGTCACGGCCTAGCTCTGCGATTCGGTAGTACTTGCGCCGTGGTCCTTCCCGCGACACGACCTGATAACCCTCGACCAGGCCCTGCTTCTGAAGCCGGCTCAGCAGCGGATAGATGCTACCCTCGCTCACCAAGCCCAAACCGCGCTCGCGGAGCTTCTGGGCCATCTCGTAGCCGTAGCTGGGCTCCTCGGCGACGATCGCCAGGAGGCACATATCGAGAACCCCCTTCAAAAGCTGGGAACTGCGCTCGGTGCTGACCGATCTAGCTACCATGCAAAACATGATACCAGGTTTCACCTTGCAATGCAAGGTACCAGTCAGGAAAGGGGCCGCTCAGGCCCTGGGAGCGAATCGCCTTCGGCTTGTGCTGTGGGTAAGGAGAGGTGGGTTCTAGTCGTCCGTGAGCCGGAGCTCGGTCAGGACCCAGCGACCGCGTACCTGTCGCGTCCCGGCAAAGACCCGGTCGGTGCGGGGCTTCTCAGCGGGCCCTTCGCGATACACCCGCTCGCCCACCGCGTAAGCCGTTCGACTGTCTGGATCATAGTGGGTCGACGCTGGGAAACGGAGCTCGATCTCGTCGGTCGAGTCGAACAATTCCTGGAGCAAGTACTGTAGCTGACTGGCGGCCAACCGTTGGTTCACACGCTCACGTTCGACCACCACGTACACGCGCCCATCGCGGGCCAGTTGCGCGATCTCACGGGCGTTGCCCGACTGCCAGAAGTTAGCCAGCCGCTCATAGGTGTCCTGTAGCGAGGTCGGGACGGCCGGCGCCTGCGGCTGGAACGGAGCACCAACCGGTTGCTGACCGACCTCCTGAGCGTGGACCGACGCCGCGCTGACCGCTACAACGGCAGCCGCCAACACGGCAAGAGGGGCGAACTTGTTGGTCATCGGCTATGAGTACTTTCCTGCGTCGGCTTTGTTCCCGTCCCACTGGGTCGACTTCCGGGCTTTTCGAGCCCGACCCCGGCCGCGCATTGGGGACACCGGCCGGGTGGCAACTGAACGCCTTCCAGAGTGACCAGCGCTGCCGACGGCATCCGCCACTGCACCCCACCACCTGAGCGATCCACCAACGTGGCCACGCCGACGACCTGAGCTTGGTGGCGCTCGAGCAGCTCGACCAGCTCACGCAACGAGCCGGCGGTCGTCACGACGTCCTCGACCGCCACCACCCGTTCGCCTGGCTGCAAGTCAAAGCCGCGGCGAAACGCCAGCCGTCCGTCGTGCGGATTCCGCTCGGCCCATATCGAACGACACTCCCATGCACGCGCCACCTCGTAGCCGAGAACGATTGCGCCCAGCGCGGGCGAAGCGATCGTCGCTGGCGGCTCATCCAATCGCGGCGACACCAGCGCCACCAGATCTCTGGCCGCGGCCTGGACTAGATCCGGGCGCTCGAGGAGCCGCGCGCACTGCACGTAATCGGGGCTGTGGAGCCCGCTCGATAGCTCGAAGTGACCCTGAGTGACGGCACCGATCGCGACCAGTCGATCGAGCCAACCACTTCCGTCCGCGCCACCGCTCACGCGGCAAGCTCGGCTTGAATCCGCACCACAGCGGCGGCTGGATCTTCGGCACCCGTGACCGCCCGCCCCACCACCAAGTAGGAGGCGCCGGCCTCCAAAGCCGCCTGCGGTGTTGCAATTCGGGCCTGCCCGCTGTGGTCGGCGACCGACCACGCCGGTCTGATGCCGGGGACCACCAACAGTGGCGCGGGCCCGAGCGCCGCCCTCAGTCGAGCCACGTCGCCGGCCGCGCACACGCAACCATCGATGCCCGAATCGATGGCCATCTCGCCGAGCGCGGTGACCGCGTCCTCCAGCGATCTCGCTTTGGGTCCCACAATCCGCGCGTAGTCGTCTGCGTCCAGGCTGGTAAGCACGGTCACCGCCAGCAGCTGTAACCGGTGGTCTCCATCGTCCGCAGCTCGGCGAGCAGATTCGAGCATCTCGACGCCGCCGGCGGCGTGCACCGTGACCAGATCGACGCCTAGGTCGGCTGCGGCCGCGATTGCGCCGGCGACCGTCGCCGGCGTGTCGTGGAACTTAAGATCGAGAAACACGCCGTAACCGGCGCGGATGAGCTCTCGAACGAACGGCGGTCCGACACGAGGGTACAGAACGCTGCCTATCTTGTAGCGCTCAACCAAGCCGGTCAGCGACGCCACGCATTCCTCGGCGTCGGCGACGGTGTCGTGATCGAGTGCGATGATCAGCGGTGACGAGCTCAACCCGTCCAAACGGCTGCCTCCGCCAATCGACCCCCCCGATGCGCAGCTCCGCTGAGCTCGGCTATTGTCGTATCGCGTTGCGAGCAATAGCGCTCCAGTCCGGCGATGATTTCGACGCACGCAAGCGGGTTCACAAACGCCGCGGTGCCGACCTGGATCGCATGTGCTCCGGCCAACAGGTATTGGAGCGCGTCCCGCCATGTCGCGATTCCGCCGATGCCGAGAATCGGGAGATCGGGAAACGCGGCTCGCACCTTGTGCGTCCAATAGACCCCGATCGGGAGAATCGCCGGACCGGAAAGTCCGCCCGAACCGGTGCCGAGCACCGGGCGACGTTTCTCGATGTCGATTTGCATGCCGTACACCGTATTGATCAGCGACACGCCATCCGCTCCTTCATCGATGGCGCATGCAGCGAACGGGACGACGTCAGCTACGTTGGGCGACAGCTTGACGAATACCGGCAGCGAGGTCTCTTCTCTTACTCCCCGAACCGCGGCTTGAAACTGATGCAGATCGCAGCCGATGTTGGTTCCCCCCTCCTTCACGTTCGGGCACGAGACGTTGACTTCGATGCCGGCACATCCGACTCGCTCCCGATCGCCCTCGACTCGCGCGGCTATCGCTCGGTACTCGTCGGGGGCGTTTCCAGCGATGTTGACGAGCATTCTTGCCGCACCGACGATCGCCTTCAAATCCGGAACTTTCTCCGCCACAAACGCTTCCCACCCGACGTTGGCTAGTCCGATAGAGTTGATCATTCCAGCCGACGTTTCGGCCACTCGGGGAGGCGGGTTTCCATCCCGCGGCTCGACAAACAGCGTCTTTGTCACAAAGCCCCCGAGCGATGCCAGCGGGAAAAAGCGCTCGAACTCGGAGCCGTACCCAAACGTGCCACTGGCGGCAAGCACTGGGTTCTGAAACGTGATTCGACCGCAGGTAACAACCAACCGTTCGTTCACCAGGCGACCTTCCCTGTCTCGATCACCGGGCCCTCGGTGCAGAGCAAGCGGTACCGTGGCGGCGGGTGCCGGTTGGGCACGATGCACGCCTGGCAGACGCCAAAGCCGCACGCCATACGTTCCTCGAGGGCGAACTGGGCCGCCTCGACGTCGTACTCTTCGAGCTTGGCAGCAGCAGCGCGCAGCATCGGTTGCGGGCCGCAGCCATACCACGCGACATCGGTTTCCGCCCACCGGTTCTCCAATCCATCTACGACCGAACCGGCGGTCCCCAAGCTGCCGTCGTCGGTGAATCGTTCGACGATATCGAACAGACTCTTTTCATCCGCTGTGAGCTCGATATGGGAGCGAGCATCGCGTTCGCCATAGTAGAGTTCGATCCCGGCTTGCGGCTGCTCCGCCCGCAACCGACGGGCCAGGAACAGAAACGGCGCCAAGCCGATCCCGCCGGCGATCATGCGGTGAACCGGGCTCGCCCGACGTGCAAACGGAACGCCCAGCGGCCCGATCAAACGCATCATCGTGCCCGATTCCAGCGTCCGGAGCCACGCTGTTCCACGACCAAGGGCTCGCAACATGAAGAGCCACTGCCCGTCGCGTACATCACCGATCGAGAAGGGCCGCCCGAGGTAGGCAACCGGCGAGGGAGCAACGGTCGACAACATGAAGAACTGACCCGGCTCGCAAGCGGCATCCGAGGGC
>DAOWHI010000012.1 GCA_030641505.1 Gemmatimonadota bacterium
TCAGCTGCTTGGAGATCTTGTGCCGCGGGTGGGCGAGGAGGAACGGCTCGCCAGCGCGGACCGCCCGCGCCACGCGCCGGTTTTCCGGTATCACGCCGAGCGCCTGGCAAACGAGGTCGAGATTATCCTCGAGCACCGATCGGAACCGCGTCAGGAACTGCCGGTCCCGACGACTGCGAGCCCGGTTCAGCACCAGCAGCGGTGTGTTCTCCTGCAGGATCCCGGTCACCTCCGGTCGAACCGACGGAAACTCGGCCCGCAGGCTGTCGACCAACCCGGTGATCGTACGATCCCGGACCTCGATCACCGTTCCCGCCGAGCGATAGTGATCGAGAATGAAATGCATGATCTCCTTCCGATCGCGGAACTCGGTCAACAATCGCCGCAGCAAGTAGTTCTTGAGGAATCCGTACGCGTTGTGAAACGCTGTCGCCTCAGGGTTCGTCACCACCAGCTTGATGTCGCCGAGGAAGAAGAAATCGAGAGTCGGCGGCGCGCTCCCCGCCGGCAGGTCGAGCAACACGTAATCGGCGTCCAACCCCACCAGCGCCCGGATCAGATCGAGCTTGCGGTCGCGCAGAGGATCCACGGCGGTGATCAAGTCGAATGACCCAGCCACGTAACGCAGGTTGTCGAGTTGGGTCGGCTGTGAGATCGCGTCCAGGTTGTCGGCCCGGCCATCGAGGAAGTCAGCCAGCTCGCGGTCGGGCAGCGACTCGCCGAGGAAGAGATTGAGGTTGGATCCGCCGAAATCGAGATCGACGGCTGCCACGCGGCGTCCGATGGTGGCTCCGCGCTGGGCCAGCGCCAACGCCAGGTTGGCCGCTAGAAACGACTTTCCGACCCCACCTTTGCCACCGCCGATCGCGACGATGACCGGCCCCGGACGGGGGTCAGGCATGGAGGATCAAACGGCGTCGGCTTCGCTATCCAGAGATGGCATCAAGTGACCGATCGTTTCGGTCAGTGACTGCACGATGGTTGAATCCAGCGTGTATTGTCCTAGAATCTGTAGTCGCGAGAGCGCCTCGCCAAGCGCCAGGTGCTCACGGAACGGTCGCGGATGTGTCAGCGCCTCGAGGGTGTCGCACACCGCCAAGACGCGAGCGCCGGGATCGATCGTCTCACCCGACATCCCCTCCGGATACCCGGTTCCATCCATTCGCTCGTGCTCCTCGAGGACCATGCGCGCGATGTCGCCTGTCATTCCGGTGATCTCTTGGAGTCGCTCGTACCCCTTTTCCGGGTGCTGACGAATGGCGGTGTCAAACAGCTTCGGGGGCAGTCGCATATCGCTGTCCCAGTTCTCGCGGGTCTTCGCCATTCCGATATCATGCAGCATGGCCGCCGTGCCGACGTCGATGATATCGGTCAAAGTCGTTTCGAGCTGATCGGCGGCCAGTATTGCGAGGATCGCCACGTTGACGTGGTGCCGCTCGAAGTACTCGTCCTCGACCGGATTGAAAACCTCACGCAACAGCGGCTCGGGGTCGTCGCGTAGAATCTCCAGCAGATCGTACAGCGCATAACGGATCTTCCCCAAGTCGATGTCTGAACCGAGGTTCTCGGTCGCCATCACGTGGCGCGCGATCATCAGCGCGTTCTCGTATGGCGTTCCGGTGAACTCTAGCTCGGCTACCGCTGTCGCCACGGGCTCGGCCTGTGTCACTGGGGCCGGTGCCGTAGGCTTCACCGCCGGCGGTGGAGCGTCGATCGGTAGCGCCTCTGCTTCGAGCACCGGCGGCTCGGGGGCGGTTTCCATCGGCGGCTCCGGTTCGATCGGTGGCTCGAGTTCGATCGGTGGTTCCGGTTCCATCTCGAGCTCGACTGACGGTTCCTCTGCCGTGACCTCCTCGATCAACTCCGGCTCGGGTTCCACGACCAATTCCGGCTCGGGCTCCGCGACCGGCTCAGGCTCGGGCTCCGCGACCAACTCCGGCTCGGGCTCCGCGACCGGCGCAGGCTCGGGTTCCGCGACCAACTCCGGCTCCACGAACGGTTCCGGCTCCGTTTCGATCGCGGGTTCCGCGACCGGCGCAGGCTCAGCCGTAGCTTCGGCGGTGAGCTCCGCCAACCCCGTCGCGTCAGGCGAAAGGAAATCCTCGTCCAGCGGAATCAACGCCCCGGCGGCGCGGCGCTTCTCAACCATTCGTTCGCGATCGGCCTGTACGCTGTCCCGGAGCGCCAACAGACCGCTCGGGAACGGCAGACCGGCCGACACCAGCATCGCCATCGCTGGCTGGTCAGCGTAGAGCGCCTGCGTCATCGCGCACGGGGCTGCCTCCTCCCAAGCCGACTCGACCAACTGGTCGAACCGCAAGCGGCCCTCGGCCTCCAACCACGGACGCGGGGCACGAACGACGGGCAGGATCGCCTGCGCATCGCTCCACCCAAACCCCTCGGGCTGCCAGTTCACCCCAGCATCGGTCATCCGCGTGTGCCAGTTGTCACCCTTGGTGAGCATCTCGCGCGACAGCTCGACTTCCCGCCAACCCACGAAGCCCGGCGCCGACAGGTGCTTGACGAGGGCACTCCGGCTGAGGCCCAGAATCGGTTCGGCAGCGTCTCCGCCGACTAACTCGAACAACCCGAGCAATCTCTCCAACACGCGGTTGGCTTCCTGATCGGCCCGCATCCCAAGACCCTCGGATGGCTGAACCACCAGCACGCTCGTCGACGGGGCTTGAAGCACACCGTTCAGCGCGACCAAACCCAATGCCCGTTCGTCGGGACCCGACTGCAGGCCGGGCAGTCGCGTTACAGCCAACCGACCGACATTCGGTGCAAGGGTTTCGAGTTGGTCCAGCAACGTGCCGAGCAGTGCGCCGGCGTGCGTGCTGATGTTGGCGACAACGACGAACAGATCACAATCGGCATCATTCGCCAACGCCGTCGAAACCGTTTTGTCGGCGCACAGTGCTTCCGCCGCTTGGTTATAGTCGACGGCCACACGACCCGTCATGTCGATCCGGTGCCGACGTGCCGCGTCGATCTGCGCATGCTCGACCGCGGGGCCTAGATCGATCGCCCGAGCGTTGAGTCCGCTGTTCGAAAAGAGCTCGGCCGCCCGGGTTCCCCACTCACCGAGACCGATCACCTGGATTCGCAGATCCGTCTTCACCGTCTGAGCTGGTTGCTGTGAATCCGTAGCTTGCTCGCTCGATCCGTCGGTCCGATGGTCGCCGTCAGTGCGGGTCACATTCTCCTCATCTTCGGTTGATTCCGTGACCGTGCCGGTCTCGGATCGTCCGCCAGGCGTGTTGCTGGGCTGCATAACTGCCTCCGATCGATCGCTCGGCCATGCCGACACCTATAGGTCGGCAGCCCAAGCGGCTCGCACGATATCGCCGTGGCCACGGGCTTGCGGTGTTGACTGTGTCTCGATTTGGCGCGTGAGAGCGATCGTTACCCGCACGGTGGTCACGCCTCGCATTTGGATTTTACACGGGTCGTGCTGCTCCCGACAAGACGCCTCACGTGATGTCGTAGCCGCTTCCCGCACAACAGCTTACACGTCGTGAAACTCACCCGGGTGCGGTACGGCCACCTGGGCGCATCCGTTTTCCTGCAAGCGCTGGGCCAGAGCGAGCGCCTGGGGCTCCTCGCCGTGCACGAGGAAGATGTTGTCGGGGGCCGGGTTACAGCCACCGGCGAACCCGATCAGGCCGTCCCGATCGGCATGGCCGGAGAAGGCTCGTATGTCGACGATCTCGGCGTCCACAAGCACGTCGACGCCAAAGATCCTGACCTCGGGCTGATGCTCGATCAGCCGGCGGCCGAGAGTGTTCTTGGCCTGGAAACCGACGATCAGCACCGTGTTCCGTTCGTCTTCGAGGTTGTTCCGCAAGTGATGAACGATGCGGCCGGCATCGCACATCCCCGATCCGGCGATGATGATGCTCGGTTCCTCTTCGTAGTTGAGCGCCTTTGAGTCTGACACCTCGCTGATGTAGCGCATGGTGCGGAACCCGAACGGGTCGACGTCCTCCCAGAACGTACGCGCGTCGACATCGAAGTACTCAAGGTGGAGCTTGAAGATCTCGGTAATGTTGATGGTGAGCGGGCTGTCGATGTAGATGGGTATGACAGGAATCTTCTTCTCGATCAATAAACGGTGAAGCAGATAGAGCACCGTCTGTGCGCGCTCGAGCGCGAACGCGGGGATCAATACCTTGCCGCCGCGCTTGACCGTGCGGTTTACTATTTCGGCCAGCTTGTCCTTGCCGCTGCGCGGCTCATGCAGCCGGTCGCCGTAGGTCGATTCCATGATCAGGACGTCGATGTCTTCGACGAACTGCGGGTCGCGTAACAGCGGTGTGTTCGGCCGACCAAGGTCGCCAGTAAAGCAAATCCGCTTTTTTTCCGAGTTGGTCTCGATATCGAGGATCGTGATCGCGGACCCTAGCACGTGACCGGCGTCACGTAGTTCGAGCCGGATTCCGGGCGCCAACATCATGGGCGCCTCGTAGTTCACGCTCACGAAGTTTCCCATCGCCGCGACCGCATCCTCCTCGGTGTACAGGGGCTGGATCTCGGGCTCGGTGCGACCTCGGATGCGGCGGTTGTAATAATCCGCGTCCCGCTCGTGGATGCGGCCCGAATCGCGTAACATGGCCGCGCACAAGTCGCGCGTCGCGTGGGTGGTGTAGATCGGCCCCCGATATCCCTGCTTGACCAGCGACGGGATGTTTCCGCTGTGATCGATATGGGCGTGAGACAGCACCATGCAATCGATACCGGTGACATCAAAAGGCAGGGAGCGGTTCTTCTCTTCAGCTTCCTTGCGCCGGCCTTGATACAGTCCACAGTCTAGAAGCACGCGTTTCCCGGCCGCTTCGATGACGTGCATCGAGCCGGTGACGGTACGCGCCGCGCCAAAGAAGAAGATCCGGAGTCTCGAGTTCACGCTGTTTGTGAACGGCTCGTCGCGGATCGCACGAACGCCCGCACCAACCGCTCGAACTGCGGTCGAGCGCTCGCCGCCGCCTCCGTCACCTCATCGTGGTCTAAATGCTCGGCGGTCAATCCGGTGGCGTAGTTGGTCAACAACGAAACACCCACTACCGGGAGACCGAGCTCGGCGGCAGCGATCACCTCGGCGACGGTCGA
>DAOWHI010000273.1 GCA_030641505.1 Gemmatimonadota bacterium
CCGACCGCCGCCGGATCACCGGGACCATTGGAGACGAAGAGCCCGTCGGGCGCGAGCTCCAACGCCACCTCCGGCGTAGCATCGGCGGGCAGCCGAACGACCCGACAGCCCCCACCGCTCAACCGTCGCACAATGTTCTGCTTCAGGCCCAAGTCGAACGCCGCCACCAGCAGCTCACCGTCCCCTTCGACCGTGGCCGTCGGGCACGACACCACCCCCGTCAGATCCTGCCCTTCCATCGGCGCGATCGACGCCGCCCGAGCGACCGCGGCCTCGGGCTCCAAGAGCTCGGTCGAGATGACGCCCCGCAGTGCGCCCCGCTGTCGCAGGTGACGAGTCAGCGCGCGTGTGTCGATTCCCTCGATCGCGACAACATCGTTGCGCTCCAGACGCGACGGCAGCGTTTCACCCGCCCGCCAGTTGGATGGATCCTGGACACACTCACGCATCACGAAGCCCGCCACCTGGGGCGCATCCGACTCGCCGTCTTCGACGGTGATGCCGTAATTCCCGATCAGCGGATACGTCATGACGACCAACTGACCGGTGTAGGAAGGATCGGTCAACACCTCCTCGTAGCCTGAGAGGCAGGTATTGAACACGCATTCACCGGTCGCGGTGCCGGTCGCGCCGACCGCTGTCCCGAGGGCCGTCCAACCGTCCTCGAGCGCTAGCCGAGCGGGTTGCCGCACCACGTTCAGGTGCAAAAAAAAGTCTCCGCCTGGCGGAGACACACGCTGCACCGGATTCTATCGATCATGGCACTCCCTTTCCGCGCCTCACAGGACGTCGATTTAAAAGGAAGCTCGAGCGCAATTACGATCTCGAGTCGCTTACAAACTTACTTCCCACTGGTCGGCTGAGCAACCGGCTCGGCCATCATCGCCTCCATCGCAACGCGGACCTCCCGCATCAGATCATCACGTGCGTGGGCGCCACGACCGGCGGTCGAGATCGGCATGCCCAACCGCACCGTGATCGCGCCATGCCCGACGCGTAGCGATCGAGCCCCCATGACGTCTTCGCTCCCCAGAACCACGACCGGGACAACCGGCACACCGGCCTTGAGCGCCATCATGAAGCTGCCCTTCTTGAACGGCAACAGCGGCTCGCCGGGACCGCGCGTGCCCTCCGGGAACACGAGCACGCTGATCCCCTCACGGATCTTGCGGGCCGCGTTCTCGAGGCTCTTGATCGCCTTCTCGCGATCGCTGCGGTCGATCGGAATGAAGCGACACATCCACATCGCCCAGCCAAAGATGGGGATAAAGAACAGCACTCGCTTGGCAACCATCCTGAGCGAATGCTCGGTCGCCAGAAACAACGCGAAGATGTCGAAGATCGACCGGTGATTGGACATGAAGATGTACGGTTGATCCGGCTCCAGCGTCGCCTGCGACTCGACGCTCAGCGGAATCCGAAGGGTCGCCAGGATCCATCGCGACCACGTGCGGGCGAGCGACAAGTACAGTTCACCGCGAGGACTGAATGGCCAGGTGATGATTCCAACCGACGACCAGAAGAGCGTGTAGACGACCCCAATAGTCCAGGCAAAAACCGTGCGTCCCATCGTGTACTGCGGCTACGCCTACCGTTGACCGTGAAACACCTCGGCCACCGTCGCGTCGTCGCCGAAGATGATCATCGTGCGGGCAACGATCTGTCCCTGCGGATCATAGCTGTAATAGGTCCACCGCTCCTGACCGCCCTCCATCGTCACTCGGGTGCGCGGTTCGCCGAGCAAGTTTCGCACCGAGTCCTGGTCCATGCCATTCTCGAGTAGCTCGGCGGTTGAGTCAGTGTAGGCCGCGGTATCGGCGACAGCGGCGCTGTCGGCTTCCTCCCCACCGCCACCGCAGGCGACAGGTAGGACGCAGATCATCGCCACGGTGATTACAAAAAGCGCTCGCATTGGTAACCCTATCGTTGAGTTGGGTGTCGTCTCCACTGATGAGATCGTTTCAAGCTACCGAGCCGGCTCGTAGCCGGGTAGCTGCTGCTCTTGCCGGGTGGTCAGTTGCGGAACCGCCAGTTGATCCCGAAAAACCCCTCCCGGCCAGGGAGAAAGAACGCTTCCTCGGTCCGAAACAGCTCATTGGTCAGGTTCTTCAACGACAGAAAGATCGTGAAATTGATGACCGTTCCCTGCACAAGCAAATCCGTGACGAAGTACGATGGCAGGGTCTCGCCGGTCAGCGTCGTCCGGTCACCGTTGAACCTCCCGGTTACCCGGGCCTCCAACAACAGATCACGGCTCGGGAACAGTCGGCGGGCAAAACGAACCTGCCCCAAGAATTGGGAATTGGGCACGTACGGTACGCGGTCACCCGACTCATCTTCGGTCACATCCAAGCGCCGCGCGACAAACCGCCCGCGCAACCCCCATGGCAACGGCCCGGTGACCTCCCCCTCGAAACCGTTCACTGACAAGTCGACGACATCGAACGTGTTAAAACCGATCTCCGCTAGTCGCGTATTGTCGAAGTCAGCCCGATCGAAGTACAACCACGCCGTCGGCGGCAGCCACAAGAACGCCTCATCGCCGTTGGCCGTGAACACGCGTCCGGTCGCTTTCCAACCGGCGCGCGGCCAAGCGACCTCGCCGCGCACGCCGCTCCACGCCTCGAGCTGCTCGGGCAGCGCCGCCTTGCCGGGATGGATTTCGATACCCTCGGCGGCGAATGCCGCGAGCAGCGCCTGACCAGCAAAGCTGGCCGGCCGCACGGCTCTGCCACCGGCCAACCGAACGGTGAGCTTGGGATGCGGCCGACCCAGCGCTTCGAACTGCCAAGTCATCCCGCTCTCGGCGGCGTTGCCAAACGACAACCGGCGCACCGCCGCATTCGCCGCGTACCGGCCGTCGGGCTCGCCCCACCCAACACCTCCGCCCCACTCGAACTGGCTCCGCGGGTTCTCGACCATTGGCGCTTCGGGATCATCCTCGACCGGCTCGAACACACTGCTCTGATCGACCCGCACGAAGGCTGGATGCAGCGACTCCACGTCGAGCTCCTCCTGGGCACCCGCTGCCCAAATCAGCAACGGACCCCGCCGGAGGTCGATCGTGCCGCGAAACCCTTCTCGTTCTCCCTTGCCCACCAATCCAAATGCGTCGCGAAAGTCAAAGTTCTCGCGGAACTCTTGACGCGACCGCGCATAATGAAAGCGAGTTCCCACGTCGCCCCAGCTACCGGCGTAAAACAAGTGCACCACGCTGCCGTCTTGATCCTGAAAACCCGACAGGTTGGTGCGACTGGCGTCCCCGGAGAACCCATCGCTCAGCCGCGACACCTCGACCCGGTGCTTCGAGCCGATCCGCCAACCGAGCTTGGTAACGAACTGGTTGCGGGTGAAGTCATCGATCCGCAAGAAGCCATCGGTGGCATCGAAGTTGGCGCCCAAGAACACGTCGCCGCGACTAGTGATTGATCGACCGAAGTTCCCGCTGAACGTCTCGACCTTGAACGAACCGGCGGTAAACGCCAGCATTGACCGGGAACTCGGCGTCAGGCTGCGGCGCGTAGTGATCGCC
>DAOWHI010000134.1 GCA_030641505.1 Gemmatimonadota bacterium
ACGTCGGCGTGTGGACCAACCCGAACTGGAACTTCGCCGGCGTGCAACGCCGCGAGACGGTCGGTTTTTGGACCAACGCGACGTGGAAGAACTTCTGGTCCACGAACATCGAGGCTAGCCGCAACTTCCAAACGCAGAGCGATACGCAGACCCGTGGCGGGCCGCTGATGAAGAGCCCGAGCTCCTGGTGGTTGAGCACCAGCCTCTTCAGCAACTCCGCCAGCGACACCCGTTGGGGACTCGAATCCGACTTCAACGGCGATGAGCTGGGTAGCTGGGGATATGCGATCGGCGCTCGCTTATCCACCCGGATGAACGACCGTCTTTCGCTATCGGTCGGGCCTCGCTTTAGTCGTCGGAGCAACGCACGCCAGTACATCGACACCTTTGACGGCGGTTCCGAGGCGACGTTCGGGGAACGGTACGTTTTTGGTGAGATCCTGCGCAGCGAGATCTCCGCGCCGCTTCGCGTCAACTACGCGTTTTCGCCCGACCTGAGCCTAGACCTGTACGCCGAGCCGTTTGCCTCCAGCGGCAAGTACTCAGACGTCGGTGAGCTTGCGCGTGCACGCGACTTCGATCTTCGGGTATACGGCACCGACGGAACCGAGGTCACGAGGAACGACGACGGCGATCTCGCGGTCGTCGATGGAGACGACAGCTTCTCGATCGACAATCCGGACTTTGACGTACTCTCGTTCCGCAGCAATCTCGTGCTGCGTTGGGAATGGCGTCCCGGCAGCACCTTCTTCCTCACCTGGCAGCAGAATCGATCCTCGGACGCGACCGAGGGACGGCCGGTCGGCCCGGGTGAGCTGTTCGACAGCTTCAGCGCGGACGGGGAGAACGTCTTGGCGGTCAAGTTCTCGTACTGGTTGCCGCTCTGAGCAACCTCGTACTGGTTGCCGTTCTGACCAACCCTGGTGGGGAGTAGCCTTTCTAATCAAATTATGAGGACATTGCGACGTCACTTATCCAGCTCCCGGTCACACTTCGTCGTCGGCCTGCTTCTCCTGACCCTGGTTCTGACGGGGGTCCTGGCGTTCGAAGCGTACCGGTCGTCACGCTCACATCGGGTGACCGCGGCCAGCGCGCTCGAGGACAACGCGGCCTTTGCTGCCTGGAGGTTCGCAAGCCTTTCCGAGAGCAAGATCGACTGGCTCATCGCCAAGCCGGCTTTCGCCTATCTGCAAGCGACGTACGGCAAGGAAGATTGGGCCATCACGCAGGACGTAGATCCCGAAGCACCCGAGCTCGAGCAGTGCCCGATCGCCATTCGCTACGCGTTCATCATGGACCCCACCGGCACCAAGCTCAAGATCTTGGAGGGGGTTCGACCCACCGCCGAGACCGGGAAGTGGCTGAAGGGATCTCTCCGCAATGCCCTGACGACATACGACCCGGAGTGGTACCACGCCGTTGTCAGCGGAGCACAGGACGGAATCGACCACATCGTATTCTACAAGGTTGAATTCGATGACAACGAAGCCCCGGAGGCGATCCTGGGGTTCGAGGTCGATCCCGCGGTTCTCCCGGAGGCGTTCGATCACGCCTTTGGTGGCACGATCTTGCCCCCCACGTTGACCGGCGATCTCGAAAACCCGGAGATGCTATCGGTCAGGGTGACCGGGCCAGCCGGCGAGACCCTCTACAAGTCGGTGCGGGAACACGGCTGGGAGTTCGCCGCGACGGACTACCTCTCGCCCCGATACGGGGAGGGTCTCGAGGTCGAGGTCGCGATCCGGCCGACCATGGCCGAGACGCTGATCATCGGAGGACTGCCGAAATCGCGGCTGCCCCTGATCATGGGGCTCCTGGTCCTGGCCGGCGGGATGGTCGCCGGCGCGATCTTCGTACTACGTCGGGAGCTCGAATTCAGCCGGCTTCGGACGCAGTTCGTGTCCAACGTTTCGCACGAGCTCCGGACTCCGTTGGCTCAGATTCGAATGTTCGTCGAGACACTGCTCCTCGGCCGCGTTCGGTCGAAGGAAGAAGCACAACGCAGCCTCGAGATCATGAACCGGGAGGTTCGACGACTCTCCAATCTTGTCGAGAACATCCTCGCGTTCTCACGTGCTGAGCGAAACGGAATGAAGCTCAACTTCGAGCCAACCGAGCTGACGCCGCTGTTCAAGGAAGTCGTCGATGCGTTCGAGCCGCTGGCCTCCGGCAGGAGCGTAAAGCTACGAACGGAGGTCGAGAGAGAGGCCACGGCGACGGTGGATCGGAGCGCGGTGCGACAAATCCTGTTGAACCTGCTCGATAACGCCGTCAAGTATGGCCCCGCAGGGCAAACCGTTACCCTCGGCCTCGAAGTTCAAAACGGCACCGTGCAGCTACGGGTCGACGACGAGGGCCCTGGCGTCCCACCCGAGAGCCGCGAGGGCGTCTGGGAAGCGTTCTTCCGCCTCGATCGCGAGCGGGAAGATGCCACAGCCGGCACCGGCATTGGGCTTTCTGTGGTTCGCGAGTTGGTAGTGGGACACGATGGTCGGGCTTGGGTCGAGGAGGGACCATCGGGCGGGGCTCGATTCCTAATCGAGCTTCCGGTTGGCCGGGACGACGGTCCGGAGCTGGCGCGTTGAAGGCCAAGATCCTGGTAGTTGAGGATAATCACGATCTGGCCTACGGCCTTCAGAACAATCTCGAAATCGAGGGCTACGCGGTGGAGGTTGCCGGGGACGGACGCGCGGCTCTCGAGTGTGTTCCGAAAGTGAAACCGGATCTCGTTATCCTCGATCTCATGCTACCCGAGCTCGACGGGTACCGGGTCCTGCAGCAGCTCCGCGCAGATGGTTGGGACATGCCGGTGCTGATCCTCACCGCGCGCGGTGAAGAGGCCGACAAGGTTCAAGGGTTCCGGCTCGGCGCCGACCAGTACGTCACCAAGCCGTTCGGGTTGCTGGAGCTACTGGCGCGTGTCGATCGACTTCTTGAACGAGCGCGCGAGTCGGAGGCGGCTAACGAGTGTGAGCTTCGAGGGTTTGGCGACGTTGCGGTAGATACCGCCGCGCGGCGTGTGGTACGGTGCGGCGACGAAGTCCCGTGCACACCAAAGGCGTACGAGCTTCTGCTCACGCTTCTGCGCCACCGCGGATCCGCGCTCACGCGTCAAGAACTGCTGCTGGAAGTCTGGGGTTATCCATCCAGCGTGTTGACGAGAACCGTCGACACTCACATCGCGGAGCTACGCCGGAAGCTCGAACGGGATCCGTCGGAACCCGAGCACATCGTCACAGTACGCAAGGTCGGGTACCGCCTGGAAGCTTGACACGAAGGCGGGCCTCTCGCCTAGCTAGCCCACCGAGTCGAGCACCTCTTGTGGCGTGTCGAGCTTCATCCTGAGGAGCGCGGTCGAGTACACCTTCCCCTGGGCGTCGGTCATCAGGCTCACGGTCCCGCCGCCATCGAGTGCGCCATGCAATAGGAAATTCAACGCGTCCAGGTTGTCGAGCACGAACCGCTCGACCGGACCGTCGATCATCCCACCGAAATGGGCGGCCACACGATCGGCCGTCAGGTGCTCTTTGAGAAAGGTGTAGGCTTGAGGCGAGTAGGCGATCACGCCGACGTTGGCGGTGTCACCCTTGTCACCGGAGCGAGCGTGGGCTAGGCGGCGAAGATCGACTTCCGGCATCGGCAACGTCAAGCTAGTTTGCGATCGCTAGAACGCCCGTTTGACATCCATCGTATTTCAGGAGGACGATCGATATGACGACCGCTCGGGCAACCTGCATCGCGGTGTTTCTCGGCTTCGTGATCCCAGCTACTGCTGCTGCGCAGGACGACGAGCCCAAGCTCGGTTGGCACGACGTCGCCGAGATCACGTTTGTACTGACCGACGGGAACGCGAAGTCGAGCACGCTCGGAGGCAAGAACCTGCTGGAGTATCTGTGGGCTAACTCCCGATTCAGCTTCGATGCCGGTGGAATCCGGGCAGAATCGACGACAACCGAACGGGTCGCGGTCGGCGACTCGCAGGAATTCAGGGTCGCCAAGCAATCCGACGAAGAGGTCACGGCCGAGAATTACTTCCTCCGCTCGCGGTACGATCGCAACATCACCGATCGCTTCTTCTGGTTTGTCGGCGGTGGGTGGGACCGGAACACGTTCGCCGGCATCGAGAACCGCTACACCGGCGTCGGCGGCATCGGGAACATTTGGTTCGAGAATGATGTCTCGGGCTTCCGTACGGACTACGGGGTCACGTTCACGTCTCAAGACAACGTGGAGGGCGACGACGACGAGTTTGGCGGACTGCGGATCGGTTGGGACTACTGGCGTCAACTGACCGGCAACACGCGATTCGACAGCGTGTTGCTGTTGGACGAGAACCTGAGCGAGGGGTCCGACTTCCGGACCGACTTCATCAACTCATTGTCAGTCGCGATGAGCGAGAACCTGGCGCTCAAGGCCAGCTATCAGCTGCTGTTCGACAACGAGCCGTCGGGAAGCTTGATCCCGTTGGTGACGTTGGTTGGCGCACCGACAGAGACGCTGGTGTTGGCCCCGCTCGACGAGGTCGATTCGATCTTCACGCTGGCGCTTGTCATCGACATGTAGCGGGGAGTCGGGCTCCCAAAAACCCGAAGGGGCCGGCGGATCACTCCGCCGACCCCAAACGAGCCTCTGACCGCTTCGCTGGCAGCGCGTCTTACTCGGCGTCCCCCAGCGGGACCATGATGTGCACATACGGCGTCCCGGCCCACATGACCCACGGCCCACCGGTCGTGTAGTCGGTCGACAGAGCGTCGTAGTCAGCAGCGTCCGGCAGGACGATCATCAGGTGCGGACCGCCCTCGACCCAGTCGTTGTCCTCAGTCGGCCCTTCGGCGTAGGGGTCGATGTTGCTGGCCCCAGCGTCGCCCTTCAGCATGTAGCCGATTCCGACCTTGTCGATTACGACGTCGGTCTTGGCTCCATACCCCTGGACCCACGCCATCCACGGCTCGTCGAGGCACATCGGGGCGTCCTCGGAGCCTGGTAACGACGGCAAGCAGGTCCAACCGTTCGTGCCCTCTTTGAGGGTGTTGCCTTCCCAGTCCATCACCGTGGCGTCTGCCGCGATCGATTCCGGGCCCGCACTGAGCGCCTCGTCAACGACCGCGTATGCCTCGGGCGTCTCGGCGTATGCGCCCTGTTCGTCCTGCGCGCCGGCAGGGCTGACGACCAGGGCAACTAGCCCCAGGCCGACAACCCCAATCCTCGTCCAGTGATTCATCAGCACCTTCTCCTCTCCTTCTCTAGCCTGACAGTTATAGCGTTAGCCTGATCCGACCGTAATAAAAGCCACCGTTGCTGCCGAACTGCGTCACCCGGCGGCTGTACACAAACCGACCGTTCGACAGGTTGGCGTCCTTCTGGTGCTCGTCCGGGAACGTGTTGAACAGGTTGTTGGCACCAAACGCAACCCGGACGCCCTTGGCCAGCTCGTACGAGATGTCCATGTCGATGATCGTCTTCGCGCCAAAGGTTTCGTCGTTGTCCGAGTTCGTTGGCTTGTATTCGATCTCGCCAAAGAACGCCGCTGCACCGTACAAGCTGAATGGTCCCTGGGTGTAACGGGCCGACAGGTTGAGCTTCTCGCTCGGCAGCGCAGACTCGAGCCGGTTCCGCTCCTCGCGGTTGAACAGCGTCGACCGCACGGCGTCGAGGTCGCCGCCGGCGAAGATCTGCGCCATCTCGGCCGGAACGTTGGTTGATTGGACCTCGGTGTCGGTGAAGTTCAGTGAACCCGATAGGTCGAGCGTCCCGAGCCCTACCTGGGTCGCGTAAGACACCACGAAATCTACGCCCTGCGTGTCTGTGTCCACGGCATTGGCGAAGAACTGCGCAGCACCGACGCCATCGCGAGCGAAGGGCTCCAGGATCTCGGCGACGATCGGATCGCTGCTGTCGAACCGGCTGGTCAGCACGATCCGGTCATCGATGTCGATCCGGTAGAAGTCGGCGGTGATCGACAGGTTCGGTTGCGGCCTGATCGTGACGCCGGCGCTGATGTTGACCGACGTCTCCTCCTTGAGATCGGGAACACCAAACGCTTTCGTTACCGGGCTCGCGTTGTTGCTCGTCAGCACGCGGGTCGGCTCCAGCACGTCAGGAGTCGTCAAGAACTGGATGCTGACGTTGTTGAACCAAAACTGCTGCAACGACGGAGCACGGAACCCGTTACTGACAGCGCCGCGGATTGCGACCTGTTCGTTGACCGCATAGCGCGCGGCGATCTTGCCGGTCGCGGTGCTACCGAAATCGCTGTAGTTCTCGAACCGGCCGCCGACATCGAGCAGGAACTGGTCGCTCAGCTCGGTCTCCAAACCGATGTAACCGCCGATGCTGGTGCGGAACCGGTCGACCTCGTTGGCTGGCTGGAAACCGGGGAACACCTGTGAACCCGGGTCCTTTGGCTGCCCATCCGGTAGCGTAACGAAGTCCTCACCGGGTTCGTCACCGCCGTTGCCGAGCAGGTAAGACTCCGGCTGGCCGGCCGCGATCTCGTAGTTCTCGAGACGGTACTCGCTACCCAAGACGAGCGATGCGGACTTGACCGCACCACCGGTGTCGATCAACCGCACGATGTCGAGGTTTCCAACCGTCTGTTCAAACTTCAACTCGCCGGCGTCAAACGTCGTCGGGCTCGACGGACCGATCGAAGCGTTGTTCGAGTTCTCGACGTTAAACAGAAAGCTGTTGCGACCGTGGGTCACGCTGAAGTCCATGTCCCAGCCGCTCCGCGCCCCCCGCACCCCACCGGTGAATTGTGCGTCGTTGATCTTTGGGTTGATCTGGGGTAAGAACCCGTTCGGGAAGATCTCCGGCACGACCCGCTCCTCCTGGTTGGGGAGCCGATAAAAACCGGTCGCAAACCCCTCGCGGTGTGACAAGCCGCCAAAACCATAGACCTCGGCGCTATCCGAGATCGGATAGACGGAGTTCCAGAACCCCATCCCGACGAGCGCTTCGCCTTGACCGGTCTTCATCGAGAAGTCGCGGCGGGTGAGCCCGAGCCGACTGAGCTCGGCGTCGGTCGCCGCGGTGCCTTCGATCCCCGGGAAGATGTCGCCCGTCCACGGGTCGGAGCGATCGGTCCGGCTCCGATCGAGATACATCCCGGTAACGTTGAAGTAGCCACGATCTCCGATCGGGAAACCGTAGTTAGCGTCGACCTTGAGCTGCTCGCCGTCGCCCTCTCCGGTCCCGCCACCCTGGACGTCGATCTGGAGCGCATCGACCTGGTCTTCGAGGACGATGTTGATGACGCCGGAAATGGCATCCGAGCCGTATTGGGCGGACGCCCCGTCGCGCAGCACCTCGATCCGCTTGATCGAGGCCGTCGGAATACCGTTCAGATCGACACCCACCGTACCGCGGCCAAAGGTGCCGTTGACGTGCACCAGCGCACTCGGGTGGCGTCGTTTGCCGTTGACCAGCACGAGCACCTGATCCGGTCCAAGACCACGCAGGCTGGCTGGGTTGATGTGATCGGTGCCGTCCGAGATCGTCTGGTGCGACGCATTGAATGAAGGGATCGCCACCGCCAGCAGCTGATTGACCTCGGTCTGACCGGAGATCTCGATCTCTTCGGCTGATATCACATCAACCGGCACCGGCGTCTCGACCGCACTGCGGGTGGTCCGTGAGCCGATCGCCACGATCTGGTCGGCCAGCAATGGGGCTGGCGCTAGCGCGAAGTCGATCGTCGTCGTTCCATCTGGATCGACGATGACCTGCTGCTCGGCGGTTTGGTGAGCAAATGAGCGTGCCCGCAGCGTGTAGATGCCGGACGGCGCCGAAAGCCGATACTCGCCAAGGTTGTTGGTGATTGCGCCGCGAGCAGTACCGACAATCGACACGTCGGCACCCGGAATCGCATCCCCTTCTTCGGTGGTGATCTTTCCTACGATTGTGCCTTGCTGGGCAAGTGCTTCAGCAGGTACGAGGGCTAGTAGGCTGGCTAGAACGACGCTCCACAGAAACCCGAACGTTCGTCGTGACATTCAAGCACCTCCCGAGTGTACGACCTAATTTAGTTGTCAGATTGCCACATTATGAACAGGAAGGCGTACCTGTGTCAAGAAACGCTCTGATGTCCACCGCAACAGCGCTACCGGAGTAGGCAAACACTGGGTTGACCTCAATTTCGGAGATTCCGGGGTGGGATTGGAAGCAGGCGACGAGGCTGAGGGCGAGATCGATCAGTGCCTCGCGGTCGGCCGGCGGGCGACCGCGGTAGCCGCCGAGCAGTGGCGCCATTGAAGCGTCGGCCAGCATCGTCGCTACCTCGCCGGGGATTACC
>DAOWHI010000184.1 GCA_030641505.1 Gemmatimonadota bacterium
CCGAGCGCGTAGCCGTTGACCGCTGCGACCACCGGTTTTGGACTCTGCGCGATGCGTGTGAACGTGGTCTGGCCCTGGAACGCGAACTCCTTCCCTTCGGTCGCGCCGAGCCCAGCTAGCTCACCGATGTCGGCGCCTGCCACGAACGCCTTTTCGCCCGCGCCGGTGATGATGATGCCGCCCACGTTGACGTCGGCCGCAAGACGCGGGAAAACGTCCTGTAGCTCCTGTTCGGTCGCCGAGTTGAGCGCGTTAAGCTTATCGGGCCGGTTGATCGTCACCGTCGCCACTCGATCCACAACGTCGACTAGCAGATTATCGTATTCGTAGCTCATTGCATCACAGGTTCAGATTCGTCGGGGTCGGTTTCTCGCCCGAATAGTCGTAGAACCCCCGCCCCACCTTGCGTCCGTGATACCCCGCCAGGTGCATCTTCCTCAGCAGCGGTGGCGCTGCGTACACCTCTTGCTTGTATTCGTCGAACATGATCTCGGCAAGTCGGTAGGTGGTGTCGATCCCAACAAAGTCGAGCAGCGTTAGCGGGCCCATCGGATGGCCGCAACCGAACATCATCCCCTTGTCGATGTCTTCGATCGATGCGACGCCATTCTCCAACGCCCGCACGGCGCCGAGCAAGTAGGGCACCAGCAGTAGGTTGACAACGAATCCCGAGTTGTCCTTGGCGGCAATCGGGACCTTGCCCACCGTTCCCGCGAACTGCCAGGCTGAATCGAACGTCTCGTTGCTGGTCGTGATCGCCCGTACGACTTCGACCAGCTTCATGATCGGGACCGGATTGAAAAAGTGCAGCCCAACGACTCGGTCGGGACGGCTCGTGGCTGCCGCCATCTCGACGATCGTGAGCGACGACGTGTTCGAGGCGAAGATCGTGTGCTCGGGGCAGATCTCGTCCAGTTCTTGGAACATGCGATTCTTGATCTCGATATCCTCGACGACCGCCTCGATGATGAGATCGCAGTCGCGAAGATCATCGAGTTGAGTCGTGCCGGTCATCCGATCGAGCGCTGCTTGGCGATCCTCGGCAGAGATCTTCTCCTTATCCACCGCCTTCTGTAAGTAGCCACCGATCTTATCGAAAGCTTTCTTCCAGTAGGCTTCATCTATCTCGCGGGCGACCACCGTGTAGCCGGCCTGGGCGCAGACCTGAACGATCCCGCTCCCCATGAGGCCGGTACCAAGAACGCCGACCTTCTCGATCTTATTTGCGTTCACTCCTCGACCCTCCGTTTGAGTTTCCCCATCAGTCGACGCATGACCCGGTCGTGGGCGCCACTACTGATCACAAAGACGCGATACAGCTTTCCCAAAGCGCCGGGGAACACGGCTTTTGTTTCGGCGCTCACCGATGTCCCTTCCGTCATCCGACCGGCTCGAAAAATCAGCGCGTAACGGGAAAAGCGGTGCTGTCCCACGAGCACGACCTCCTCCGGACCCGCCGTCGCAACCCGAAAACCGGCCAGTTCGGCTCCCGGCTCGAGGACAAAGGGCCGGGTCGGCGCGCGGTTCTGACAGCGCAGCAGTCGGGCCAACAAGCGTGCCCGGCGGCTGCCGAAGCCCACCAGCAAGATCGCTCCCAGAGTCGCCATTACCGTTCCGGGCGGAGCCAGGGTTCGAAACCCGTGCGTGTCCACCCTGGGCAACTGGTCAATCGGCCCGAATTCTTCGACCACACTCATCGCCGGTCTCCGCTCAGCGCGCCTCGACGACAACGGTCGCGCCCTGTCCACCACCGATGCATGCCGACGCGAAACCGTACTTCCCGGTCCGCCGTTTGAGCTCGTAAAGCAGCGTGATCGTGCAGCGGGTTCCAGTCGCCGCCAGCGGATGGCCGATCGCGATCGCCCCCCCATTGACGTTCAACTTGTCGTGGTCGAGCCCCAACTCCTTCATGACCGATACCACTTGCGGAGCAAACGCTTCGTTCACTTCGTACAGATCCATATCGTCGAGCGTTAACCCGACATCTTCGAGCGCCTGTCGTGTCGATGGAGCCGGGCCGATCCCCATGATCTTGGGATCGCAACCGGCGATGCCCCAACCCAGCAGCCGGCCGAGCACCGGCGCGCCGGCCCGCTCGGCTCGCGCCACGGTCGTGACGATCACGGCCGCCGCACCGTCGACGATTCCGGACGCGTTTCCGGCCGTCACCAGACCGTCTTCCTTGAAGTACGGCGCCAGCGTTGCGAGGATCTCGGGGGTCGTGTTCGGGCGCGGGTGCTCGTCGGTGTCAACCGCGACGGTTTCCCGCTTCCGCTTGATCTCGACCGGGATGATCTCGTCGGCCAATCGCCCGGCTGTCTGAGCTTCCTGCGTGCGCACCTGGCTCTGATACGCGAATTCG
>DAOWHI010000019.1 GCA_030641505.1 Gemmatimonadota bacterium
AACGGCATGCACACAATACCCAGGCGGATATTTCTCAAGAACAGCGGCTTGGCGCTCCTGACATTTGGGATGCCCCCCGAGTTTCTCACCCGAGCGTTGCTGGCCGACACGGCGGCTGCCATACGCAAGAAAACGATCATCTGCATCTTCCAACGTGGCGCCGTAGATGGGCTCAGCATGGTCTTCCCGTTTGGCGAGAAGGCGTATTACCGCGTACGGCGGTCGATTGCGATCGACCCTCCCCGCGGCGGTGCGGAAGAGCGCGCGCTTGATCTAGACGGTTTCTTCGGGTTCCATCCGTCGCTTGAGCCGATCCTACCGCTTTGGCAGCGTGGCGAGCTGGCGGTGATCCACGCCTGTGGATCACCGCACCCGACGCGCTCTCACTTTGAAGCTCAGGATTTCATGGAGACCGCCACCCCAGGGGTCAAGACGACGCGTGATGGGTGGTTGAACCGACTGCTTGCCGAGAACCGGTGCACCGAGTGCGATGGTCGCACGTTGGCCGGCGGCAGCGCCCACGCCGCCGACCACGCCGCCGGCCAGACTGGTTTGGCGAGCGACCTGTTGCGAGGGATCGCAATCGCCCCCGAGCTGCCCCTGTCGCTCCGCGGCACCTACCCCACGTTGGCTATCCCCGACCTGCGGCGATTCGGAGTGGCAGGTGGTCGAGACCGCTCGCTCGAGACGACGTTCTCAGAGTTGTACCGCAGCTCGTCGGGAGACATCGTGAGCGCTGCCGCGGATCAGTCCTTTGACGCGATCGAGCTCCTGCGGCAGGCCGATCCAACGCGTTACGTACCGCGAGCCGGGGTGGTGTATCCGAGATCGCCGTTTGGTCGCTCGCTCGAACAGATCGCTCAGCTCGTCAAGGCCGATGTCGGGCTCGAGGTTGCGTTCGCCGATCTCGGGGGTTGGGACACCCACTTGGCTCAGGGTGGTTCGAGAGGGCAGCTCGCGAATCGGTTACGCGAGCTTGCGGCCGGTCTCACTGCCCTGTACGGCGATCTCGGTGACCGTATGGAGGACGTCGTGGTGATCACGATGTCGGAGTTTGGCCGCACAGTGGCCGAGAACGGTAGCGGCGGCACCGACCACGGCCACGGCAACTGCATGCTGGTTCTCGGCGGGGCCGTCTCCGGGGGCAGCGTGCTCGGTGCGTGGCCCGGACTCGACGCCGGTCAGCTCTACGAGCAGCGCGATCTGGCGATCACAACCGACTTCCGCGATGTCTTCGGCGAGGTCGTCGTCCGTCACCTCGGCGCCGACAACATGGATCGCGTCTTCCCTGGCTACACCATCGATACGCGACGCTTCCGGGGAGTGATCGCCTAGCTCAGAAGGCTTCCCCCGGTCGGGTGGGGTGTCGGCATAGACCTTGAAGGGTCATGTTTACAGCCATGGCCCGAACCCTCCAAACCTCCCTCCGCACGCTCGACGAGCGCAGCCTCCTCTCCGGCGTCTACGCGGCCCGGCTGGCGGTAGCCTACGCGCTGGCGGTGGCGGCTACGGTCGTGCGAACGACCACCGTCACGGAGCCGTCGTCCACCCCGCTCGTCCTACTTATCGTCGGCGTGCCAACTGCCTTCACGCTGGTATCTTGGATCTACGGCAGAAACCACGCGATCGGCTCCCGTTTCCTGGGCGCGCAGGTCATCCACGATCTCTTACTGACTACCAGTGCGGTTCTCCTGACCGGTGGGGTCGGGAGTGAGTTCGCGCTGTTTTACATCCTGCTCGTCGCGGCCGCCGGTTTGCTGCTCGGTTTTCGTGGTGCGATGGTGACTGCCATCACAGTAGTGATCGTGTATCTAACCACCGCTTACTGGCAGATCGCCCCCCAGCTCGTGGCGGGATCGGGGACGATTACACTACCGAACATCTCCGGACATGTGACGACGATCCTGTGGAGCCTAGCGCTGTCGGTCATCGTGTTTCTGGTCGTCGGCGTGGCGAGCGGAATCGTTGGACGCCGCATGCTGGCGCAGCGCGAAAGGTTGGTAGAGCTGGAGCGACAGCTCGCCCGATCCCCGTTTGATATCGAGAACCTGCTGAATACGATCGAGAGCGGTGTCTTGTCGATCAATGACCAAGAAGAGATCGATTTCATCAACTCTACCGCTCGCACGCAGCTCGGGATCTCGGGAGTTCCTCCAGGTGGGACAGTGCCTGAACGGACGGAGAATCCCGGCCTGGCGACCCTGTATCGATTGCTGCTTGACACGCTGCGCTCGGAGCGCGAGGTCGAGTACACGGAGTTGGACTTCACCGACGAGGAGGGTGATTCTCGAGCGGTTGGCGTGACCACGACCGTATTGTACGATCCGCGTGGTGGAAGGCGCGGAGCGGCGGCGATCGTGAAGGACGTCGAAAACGTGAAGCGTCTTGAGGAACTAGCGCGGCAGGCCGATCGACTCCGCGCGCTAAACGAGCTCTCGGCCGGGTTGGCACACGAGCTTCAAAACCCACTGGCGGCAATTCGGTCGGCCGTCGAGCTGCTGGGCGCCGGCACCAGCGGCGACGCGAGGGATGAGTCGCGGCTGATCAGTCTTACGATCCGTGAGACCGATCGACTGACGGCCTTGATCGATGATTTCAAAGAATTCTCTGGGGTGAGGATCCGAAAGCTCGAGCGCGTCGACGTCGTGGCGGTTGTCGAGGATGCGATCGAGGTGGATCGGATGGCGGCTGGAGAAGGCGGTCCGCGAACGGTGTTTGTGCGTCCCGGGACGCCCCACCGGATCGACGGCGACCACAATCTCATCAAACAGGTGTGTCTCAACCTGCTGAGCAACGCCAGGGCGGCGGTGGATGGGGTCGCTGGCCCGGAGATCGAAGTGCGAGTGGGCGGCGACGCGATGTTACGGGAGCTGAAGGGCGCCGGTCCGTTTGTGGCGCTCGAGGTTCGCGACAACGGTCCGGGCATCGAACCCGAGGTACGGGATCGTGTTTTCGATCCCTTCTTTACCACTCGGCAGACGGGTTTCGGAATGGGTCTGGCGATCGTGCACCGAATCGTGGAGCTGCACGGGGGAATGGTGTGGGCCGATAGCGAACCCGGGCGTGGGTCGAGGTTTCGGGTCGCGCTCCCTCGCAGTTCATAGGCGCCGAATGCTCGATCGCGGTATATTTGTTCGCCCCCCGAATCGTCCACAACCCACGATGAGATGGCGAAGCGCAAGATGAAGAAGTCCAGTTCCCCACGCGTGCTCCTGGTCGACGACGAGCCAAGCGTGCTGGAAGCGCTCTCGGTGCTGTTCGAACGCAATGGCTTCGACGTGACCGCCAGAGGGACCGGTGACGAGGCTGTCGGATGGCTCGAAG
>DAOWHI010000150.1 GCA_030641505.1 Gemmatimonadota bacterium
AGTCGATCTGCTTGGAGCGGGCGGACTTACGCGGCAGCTCGCAGGCGATCCGGGCGCCTTGCTCCTCCCACAGCTTGTACAGGTTACCGCGCATCGTCGGGCCACCGGTGCCGATCAAGCACAGGGTCGGCGCGGCTTGGGCCAACGTCGTCTTGATGCAGTCGCGGACTTCGGCCGATACCGCGGGCACATTCTTGATGACCACGGTCCGCCGGTCGTTCATGAGCGGCAGCGCGGAGACGAGCGGCTCGTAGTCACCCACGCTCAGGTCGTCACCGTCACGCGTCTCGACACCGAACGCCTCAGCGCCAGGGACGGTGATCACCGCCCCCAGCAGTGCCTGCAAAACCTTGTCGATCAGGTACGGCTCATCGCCGGCCAACAAGATCGCCGGCGCTTGGGCGATTTCCTGAGGTGCGTCGGAAAGAAAAGAATCCGCTGTGGTCCGGGGCATCTGTGTCGAAGGTATTCGCGCTACACGAACCGGTCAACGCGTTGGAACGGGATTACGGGATGTTGAACGAAGCGCGGATGATCATCGGCTCGCGGGTGATCGGCGGCCGCGTCAACTGGTTCTGCACGCGACCTTTAGCACTCACGAACCGTGGCTCGACCTCGGCGATCGTCCAACTATCGACTTCGGTGTCGGTCGCGCGTACCTGCTCGCGCTGAACGCGGGGCGCGGTCGGGCGCCGACTCGGCACCAGGCTTGGCTGGGTGATCGTCGGGATCACGCTCGCGATCGACATCAACGGCTGCCCCTCATCGAGCATGTCGGGGCCGGTGCCGTACGAGATTACGATCACGAACATCGCCGCTACGGCCATGGCGAACCCTGCCAGCCGCTGCGTGCGCCCCGGATCGGTGTCACGCGGGTGCGCCACCGGGACCGCCACGGGTCGATTACCGCCGGTCTCGGCCAGCCGCGTCTGGATCATCTCGAAGAAATCGCACGGGGCGTCGTCTGACTCGAGGCTCCGGTAGGCGGCAATGCCCGTCCGGTAGGCTCGCAGGTGGTGCAGGCACGGCTCACAATCATCGAGGTGAGCCATGAACTCAGCCTGCTGGGGGCCGCTTAGCTCACGGTCCACGAAGTCCGAGAATGCGGCCAAAAAGCGATTGCAGGGGATGGGGTATGGGTCGTGCATGGTGTTCCAATCGGTATCCAGTTCGAGCAGTCAGCGCGTCGGGGGCTGCAGAGGATACCGCCCAGGCGGCGAATGGTTCCACCGGGCCTGAAGGGCACCCCCAAGGGCCCACCGGGCGGCGTCCTCCGTCACTGGTCGGTTCCGACGCCAGTTCAACCTAGGCCCTGGTTCGTTCGAAGAAAACCGCTTGAGTGGCCCCCGTTGCTCCCCATACAGTGGGTTCCGTGATAGCGACCCGCAAGCGTTCGGAATGGGAACGGTCGATGCGGGGGCCCTTTTTGTTGTTGAATCAAGCTAGGGGCGTAACTCGACCAGAGTCACCTTCCCGGCGACGACTTCGACGGCTCGGTAGACCCCGGCGCCGTCGATCTCGACTCCGATCACATACGTCCCGGCCGGGACATCGCCAATCACGAAGTGCTCGCCGAACCGCGGATCGCTGTGAGCTTTGTCTTCGTACGTCTCGGCGAAGGAGAACGGGGTCTCGCGCGGTCGCTCTTTCATGATTCCGTAGACGCGCGCGCCCGGCACCGCCTGACCGTTGTCGTCGAAGACCCGGCCCGCGATGACGCCCGTGCCCGGGAGCGGTTCGATCCACAGCTGCGGGTTGCGTGTGTACCGCGGGTAACGCTCCTCGGCGTTGACCACCAGCGATACGTCGTCGGTCGGGGTGGTGTGAATCTCGAGGTGCAGGTGGTCGTTGGTCGCACGGCCGGTGTTTCCCGTGTGTGCGATCAGGTCGCCGGCTTCGACTCGATCCCCAGCCTCGACCGCGAGGTCGACGTTGTGGTAGTAGCTCGACCACACGTACGCGTCGTCGAGCCGCCGATCGTGGAGGATCGCGACGGTGTTGCTGCCGGCCTCGGCCTTCCCGGCGAGTGCGACGACCCCGCTCCCGATGGCGTAGACCGGTGTGCCCTCGGGGTCGTTGAACTCGATCCCCTGATGCTGCTGAAAGTTGCCACCCATCGTCGAGCCATAGGTGTACGTCTGGTCGATGTAGGCATTGTCCCCGGGGTCGATCGGACGTCGGAACCAGAACGCGTCGATTTCGCCGGCTTCGACCGGGGCTCCGCCGGGAGACGGAAACGCACGAAACTGAGCCTGGGCGGCGTGGACGCGGGCCTCTAGCGGCGACGGGTTGGAACGCAGGTCTGGCATCGCCGGGGCGTCGATCCATGTCTGGCCCCCGTCGTGGCTCTTCGAGATACCGTGGAGGTGCTCGACGTAGATCGTCGGCCCGCCGTCGCTGACGGGCTCGACCGCCAGCGAGAGCAGATACTTGTTCGGCAAGCCGTTCTGGTCCGTGATCTCGCGGTAGCTCTGGCCGCTGTCGGTGGTGATTCGCAAGCCGTCGGCCGTGGCTATGAACGTCGTGCCGCCCAGGGTGGTGATGCCGTCCGGGGCCACGTATTGCCAGCGCGGACCCAGCTCGTCGAACGTCCAGTTGCGCCAGCTGCGGCCGTTGTCCGTGGAAAGACCCCAGCCGTTGCCGATCGTGCCGTACCACACTTGCCCCGGCGCGAACGCGAAGGCGTGAACGAAATCCCAAGAGATGCCATCGTCGGCTTCGCTCGTAATGCGCTCCCACTCGTCTCCGCTGCCGTCACGGCTAACGAAGATCCCCTGACCGTAGGTCCCCACCCAGACGGCCCCGTCGGGCGCGGTCTCGACCGCGAGGAGGTGGATGCCCCAGCCCGAATCGTCAGGCAGAACGCCGTCCTGGGCGTCAGTCGGCGTAGCCGAAATCAGGGAAGCCCCAATCCAGGCGGCAGCCGCTATTGTAATCGCACGAAGTCTCAGAAATCCTCCTTGTAGCGAACCTCGCCGTGGGGGCCGATCAGTGCCACCCGGATCCAGTTCGGCGGCGCCGAGAAGTCGAACTTCTCGAGCTCGTAGCGCGTGTACTCCTCCGTCAATCGGAAAGCTCGTCCCGCCTCGCGCGTTTTCAAGTCGATCGCCCCGTTCGATGGATCGAGGCTGCTTGTGGAAATGGAGGACGGGACCGAGATCATAGCCAGCCGGTCTCAATCCCAAGAGTTGCGTCGGTTGGTCCTCTAGCCTTCCGAGGCTAGATCCTGCGTCTCACACAGTGATAACGACTTTGCCCTGGGCATGACCTTCTCCCATATACCGAAGAGCCTCCGGAACCTCACTCAACGGGTAACGTCTATCTATGATGGGTACGACCTTGCCGGTTTCGAGAAGCTCGGTCACAAAAACCAAATCGTCCTTGTTTACTTCGGCCATAAGGACACCCACTCGCTTACTCCCCGTCATTGCAAACCATCGTCCCAGAACCATGGCCTGGACCATTCGGGCCGTGGAACCGCCGACCCAGACATGGATTCCCTCGGGACTCAATACACGGTTGCAATCGAGAATCGAGCGATATCCCTTTACATCGAGAATCAGGTCATAGCGCTGTCCGCTTTGGGTAAAATCTTCTTGCGTGTAGTCGATGACATGGTCGGCACCGATCGAACGCAGCATGTCCAATTTGGGCGTGCTATCCACGCCGGTCACTTCAGCCCCGAACGATTTGGCGATCTGCACCGCAAACGTGCCCACACTACCACCCGCACCATTGATCAAAACATTCTGTCCTGACTTGATCTTTCCTTTACGAAGACCCTGTAGGGCGATGACCGCCCCTTGAGGCACGGCGGCTGCTTCCTCGAATGTCAGACTGGCTGGTTTCGGCACTAACGTGGCACTCTCGGGAGCACATACGTACTCGGCAAAAGAACCGAAACCGGTCCCAAAAACGTCCCCGAGCACGTCATCACCGGGCTGAAACTCCTTTACGTTTTTCCCGACGGCTTCAACGCGCCCCGCTAAATCACCTCCGAGTACTTTGAATTGTGGTTTTAGGAGCCCGCCGAGAAGAACGCGGAAAAAGAACTGCGCGATAAAGAACTGCCCGAGTGGGTCAGCTCTCAAGAGCTCCCAGTCGCCTGCATTCACGGACGCCGCATAGACTCGTACCAACACGTCATCGTCCCCAACGGTTGGCTTTGGGATCTCTTCGAGCTTGAGAACAGCGCGTGAACCAAACTTGTAGCGGACCATGGCTTTCATCGTGGCAGACGGGAAGCTATGCCCGCCAAGAGAGGCCACCAAACGCGGAGAACCTTGTGATGTCTTGAGCTGAGGGGGCTAGGCGGCTACTCCAGCCAGGGCGCGATGATCTGCGCGAACCGGTTGCGGGCCCGGTTGAGCCGCGACTTCACGGTCCCTAGCTGGGTGTTGGTGATCTCGGCGATCTCCTCGTAAGACTTGCCCTCGATCTCGCGCAGAATGAACACCTCGCGATGATGCTCGGGCAGCTCGTCCGCGGCGCGCTCGACCAGCTCTGCCAGGTGGCGCTTGCGGAACATGTCGTCGGGCTGCATCGAGGAGTCTTCGAACTGGAGCGGGCGGTGATCGTCTTCCCAGGTCGACGTCAGCGTCTGGTACAGGACGACCGGGTTGCGGGACCTGTTTCTCAACTCGTTCTTCGCCAGATTCGAGGCGATGGTGTAGATCCAGGTCGAGAACTTCTTGGTTTGGTCGAACCGGTCGAGGTGGCGGTACACCCGGATGAACGTTTCCTGGGCCAAGTCGTGGGCCCGCTCGCGATCGCCGATCGAACGCTGGATGAAGTTGATGATCCTTCCCTCGTAGCGTCCGACGAGTTCCCGGAATCGCTCCTCTTCGCCGGCCAGATAACACGCGACCAGTTGGTTGTCGTTGAGGGGCTCTGGCGCCGCTCTTTTCGAGCTGCGGTCGGCGCGTTCGCGGGTTGCCTTCATCGGGGATCCTCTTCCTCTCGCCTTTGTCAAACGAGCGCTGTCGTCTGCCCGTTACGTCGCTGCTCTGCGCATCTCCTAAAAGCAGGCCACGTGCCACACGACAAAAGGGTCCGATTTCATTATCACAGGTTGTTCAATGTGGTCAAAAAACCAGGTGGGTGGGACGTTTTAGAGGCCGGTACAGAGGTCAGTGTGTCCTCGTTTTCGGACACGCTCGATTACTCGGTCAGCACCACCTCCGGGTCGTACATCGTGTCGATCAGGTGGTTGTATTTCTCCTCGATCACCCGCCGCTTGACCTTGAGCGTCGGGGTCAACTCGCCGGCTTCGATCGTGAAATCCTCGGCTACCAAGCAGAACTTCTTGAGCGTCTCGTACGACGCCTTGTCGTGGTTGATCTTTTCGAGCAGCTCGTCGAATAGCGCCTGCACTTCGCCCGACTCGAGCACTACGCGCGGGTCGTCGGTCGTCATGTCGTGCTCGCGCGCGTAACGCAGCACGCTGTCCATGTTCGGCACGATCAGCACGCTGGCATACTTGCGGCGGTTGCCGACCACCACCGCTTGGGAAACGTAGCGCGACGTCTTGAGCTCGTTCTCAAGCGGCTGGGGCGCGACGAACTTGCCGCCCGACGTCTTGATCAAGTCCTTCTTGCGATCGGTAATTACGATGTAGCCGTCGTCGTCGATCAACCCGATGTCGCCGGTCCGGAACCAGCCGTCGGGAGACAACACTTCGGCCGTCTTCTCGGGGAGGTTGTAGTACCCCTGCATGATGTTGGGACCGCGCACCAGGATCTCACCCTCGTCGCCCGGCCGATCGGGGTCGGGTTCGATCTTTACCTCGACGTTCTCGATCGGTTTGCCGACCGTGCCAAACCGGATCGCCCCGAACGTGTTGATCGAGATCACCGGAGTCGTTTCGGTCAGCCCGTATCCTTCGAGGATCGGCATCCCGGCGGCGTAGAAGAACTTGGCGATCACCGGCGCCAACGGAGCGCCGCCTGAGACGAAAAACCGCAGCCGCCCGCCGACTAACTCGCGGAGCTTGGAGAACACCAGCCGGTCGGCGATATGGTGCTGGAGCGCCAACCGGACGGGGATCCGCCCTCCGGCGACTCGCTTTTCGGCGTAGTCGAGCCCGATCCGGCGGGCCCAGAAGACGAGCTGCTTCTTGAAGCCACCGGCGTCGGTCGCCTTCTGGAGCACTCCCGCGTAGAGCTTCTCGTAGAGTCGCGGCACGCTCGTTATCACCGTCGGATGCACTTCGGTCATGTTGTCGATCACCGTGTCGACCGATTCGGCGTACGCGATCGTCGCCCCGGCGTGCATCATGATGTAGTAGCCGCCGGTACGCTCGAAGCTGTGCGACAACGGCAGAAACGACAGGTGCGTGTCGGTTGTCAGGATCGCCAGCGACTTGAGCCCGTCGATGACGTTCGAGACGAAGTTGTTGTGCGATAGCATGACGCCCTTGGGCTGACCGGTGGTGCCCGAGGTGTACAGGATCGACGCCGTGTGCTCGGGTTTGATCGCCGCCAGCCGCTGCTCCAACGCACCGGGCGACGTCGAGCGGAACGCCTGACCCTGTTCGAGCAGCGATCGCGCGGTCATGACCGATGGCTCGGTCGACTCGATCGGCTCGAGCGTGATCACGTGCACAAGCGCCGGGCAACGGGCGCGCACGGCCTGGATCTTGGCCAGTTGCTCGGCGGTCGACACGAAGCACGCCACCGCGCTGCAATCGTTCAGGATGTACTGGATCTCGTCCGGCATCAGCGAGGTGTAGATCGGCACCGACCAGGCGCCCACCGACAGCGTCGCCAGGTCGGCGAACGCCCACCCCGGTCGGTTCTCCGATAGCAGCGCCACGCGATCGCCCTGCTGGACGCCGAGCTCGATCAGCCCGAACGCTGCCAGCTCGACTTCTTTGCGAAACTCCCGCGCCGGGATCGACGCGAACTCGCCGCCCGCCTTGTAGCGCATGAATGCCGGGTTGTCGTGGCGCTCGACGGCCTGCAGAAAGAGCTCGGGGACCGTGCGCGGAAGCGGGTGCATCACCCTAGAACATCCAAATCTCGATGCCTCCCGAGATCTCGATGTGGTTCAGCGTCTCATCGCTGAAGCAACCCGCCACCTGCTCTACCACACCTCCAGCACTGGACGTGCAAAAAGCGATATGATCGCGGAC